>JAHKAT010000012.1 GCA_018825925.1 Bacteroidota bacterium
CCTGACGGAGGCTTGTATTATGAGCAATTGTTCGGAACAGAGGGTTTTCATGGTTTTTCATCATTATTGTATCATCATTTTCGTCCAACCATGGTTAAGAAGATTTCTGAGCCTAAGGATATTTCTCCAAAAGCTGCGGATAATCACAATATAACATCGAGAATGTTAAGGGGGATGCAAGTTTCTCCTGTGGACGATTATTTAGAGAGTAGAGTAATTTTAATGTTTAATAATGATTTAAATATTGCTTGTGCAGCTCCGAAAAAATCTCTGCGCGAGTATTTTTATAAAAATGCGGATGCAGATGAGGTTTTGTTTGTACACAAAGGTACAGGTACCTTACGCACTCAATTGGGAAACCTCAAGTTTTCGTATGGTGATTATTTAGTCATACCTCGAGGAATAATTTATCAAATCGATTTTGATTCAGAAGACAATCGATTATTTATAGTTGAATCATTTTCACCCGTTGTTACTCCGAAAAGGTATAGAAATAATTTTGGTCAACTTTTGGAACACTCTCCTTTTTGCGAGCGAGATTTAAGAGCTCCTGAAACATTAGAAACGCACACTGAGAAGGGTGATTTTATAATAAAAATTAAAAAGGAAAATGTATTGCATGAATTGACATATGCAGCTCATCCTTTCGATGTAATTGGATGGGATGGGTTTAATTTTCCATACGCTTTCAGTATACATGATTTTGAACCTATAACAGGAAGAGTACATCAACCCCCTCCAGTACATCAAACTTTTGAGGCGCATAATTTTGTGATTTGTTCTTTTTGTCCGCGATTGTACGATTATCATCCAAAATCAATCCCGGCCCCTTACAACCATAGTAATATTGATTCTGATGAGGTTTTATATTATGTCGACGGAGATTTTATGAGTCGGAATCATGTTGAAAAAGGTTATATTTCATTGCATCCAGGAGGAATTCCCCACGGACCGCATCCTGGCGCTTACGAAAGAAGTATAGGTCAAAAAGAAACTGGTGAATTAGCCGTAATGGTTGATACTTTTCGCCCCCTAAAGCTTACACAAGCGGCCATTGATATGGAGGACAATACCTATGCAACAAGTTGGCTTGAGTGACAATTAAAGTTAAGAATTAAGAATTAAGAGTTAAGAATTAAGTTGAGTGCGAATGACTAGAGGCTAAAGTCAAACAGCAAACAACTGACAAATAAAAAAGATATGACAACAGACACAACATCCTTAAAATTAGAAAAAGTAGTTCCAACGGCAGAAGATTTTTTGCCTTTGTTGGGAACAGATTTTGTAGAATTATATGTAGGGAACGCGAAGCAAGCAGCAATGTATTATCAGCATTGCTGGGGTTTCCAGCCTTTGGCATATAGAGGTCTTGAAACCGGTTCAAAGGATACGGTTTCATATGTTTTACAGCAAGATAAAATCACGATTGTTTTAACTTCTCCCTTGGTGGAAGGCGGTCCAATTAACGAGCATATCAACAAACATGGTGATGGAGTTAAAGTAATTGCTTTGTGGGTAGACGACGCGACAAAATCGCATAAAGAAACGACGAGCAGAGGGGCTGATTCATACATGGAACCTGTGACCCGTGAGGATAAAAACGGGAAAGTAGTTTTTTCTGGAATTCATACGTACGGAGAAACAGTTCATGTTTTTGTAGAAAGAAGTGCCTATAACGGTCCCTTTTTACCAGGGTATATTGAATGGAAACCAAATTTCAAAGTTGCTGATGTGGGCCTCAAATTCATCGATCACATGGTTGGAAATGTAGGTTGGAATGAAATGAACAAATGGTGTGAATTCTATGGTAAAGTGATGGGATTTGCGCAATTGGTTTCTTTTGATGACAAGGATATTTCAACAGAATATACGGCATTAATGTCTAAGGTTATGAGTAATGGAAATGGGCGTATTAAGTTTCCAATCAACGAACCAGCAGAAGGTCGAAAGAAATCTCAAATCGAAGAGTATATTGATTTCTACGGAGGAGCAGGAGTTCAGCATATGGCTTTGGCAACAGATAATATTATAGAAAC
>JAHKAT010000188.1 GCA_018825925.1 Bacteroidota bacterium
CGCCATCCTAGGAGCTGGAATATCTTCATTATCTGCTGCGTCCTTTTTGGCTCGCGAAGGATATCAGGTGACAATTTTTGAAAAAAACGAAACCATAGGCGGTCGTGCAAGAAAATTTGAACACGATGGTTTTGTCTTTGACATGGGGCCTAGTTGGTACTGGATGCCCGATGTCTTTGACCGATTTTTTGAATCATTCGGCAAAAAAACTTCAGATTATTATGATTTGAAAAGACTAGATCCTTCCTATAGAATTTTCTGGGATGATCAGACAAAAACGGATGTACCAGCTAAATTGAGCGATTTATACAATTGGTTTGAATCTCTTGAACCGGGCAGCTCTGTTTTCTTGCAAAAATTCCTCAAAGAAGCTGAATATAAATACAATGTTGGCATGAAAGACTTGGTGCATAAACCAAGTTTGAAAATAACTGAATTTGCTGATTTACGGATATTGAAAGGTCTTTTCAGCATGCATCTTTTAAAAGATTTTGCCAGCTATATCCGCAAATACTTTACGCATCCAAAAATACTATCCCTTCTCGAATTTCCTGTTTTGTTTTTAGGAGCAATGCCCTCCGAAACTCCAGCGTTGTATTCCTTAATGAATTACGCCGACTTATCATTGGGCACTTGGTATCCAATGGGGGGAATGCATAAAATAATTGAAGGTTTCGAGAAAGTTGCTCGCGAACAAGGCGTTGAAATTATTACCAATGCTGAAATAGTTTCCATTGAAAAAACAAAGAACAAAGCAACAAAAATAGTTACCAAAAATAATAGCTACGAAGCCGATTTGTTCATTTCAGGAGCCGACTATAACCATACAGAGGGCTTGTTAAACGGAGCGGCAAATTATACTGAAAAATACTGGGACAAAAGAGTAATGGCACCTTCTTGTTTACTTTATTACGTGGGCGTAAATAAAAAAGTAGATGGTTTAAAGCATCACAATTTATTTTTCGATGCTCCTTTTAATCAGCACGCTGTAGAAATATACAAAGATCCTCAATGGCCGAAAAACCCCTTGTTTTATGTCTGTTGTCCATCTAAAACCGACCCTAGTGTTGCGCCTGAAGGAAAAGAAAACCTTTTCTTTCTAATTCCATTAGCACCAAATCTTAAAGATTCAGAAGAAGAACGAAACAAATATTTCGAACTTTTATTGCAAAGAATCAAGGAACAAACCGGTGAAGACTTAAAACCGAATATTGAATTTACACGTAGCTATTGTATAGAGGACTTTAAAACAGATTATCATGCCTATAAAGGCAATGCATATGGTTTGGCCAACACCCTCAAACAAACAGCAATTCTGAAACCAAGACTTAAAAACAAAAGATTGAATAATTTTTATTACACGGGTCAATTAACTGTTCCAGGACCAGGGGTTCCTCCTTCTATTGTTTCAGGTGAGGTGGTTGCAAAGCAAGTTATCAAAGACCATCCAATCTTTTAAATACGAAATACTATGAAGCAAATATTTGACAATCTTTCGTATGACATGAGTGAAACAACCACCAAAAGGTATAGCACTTCGTTTTCGTTGGGCATTCGATTTTTGGCAAAAGAGTTTCACCGACCTATTTATAATATTTACGGATTTGTTCGATTCGCTGATGAAATAGTGGATTCTTTTCATGGCTTTGACAAAAGAGAATTGTTGCAGGATTTTAAAAATCAAACGTACAAGGCCATAGAGCAGAAAATATCTTTGAACCCTATTCTCAACTCATTTCAATGGGCTGTAAATGAATACAATATTCCTTTGGATTTAATCGAGACTTTTTTAGCCAGCATGGAGATGGATTTGGACGAAAGCGTGCATAACCAAATGAGCTATGAACAATACATACTTGGGTCAGCTGAGGTAGTTGGTTTGATGTGTTTAAAGGTGTTTGTAAGAGGTGACGAAAAAGAATATTTACGACTGAAAGAATCGGCCATGAAATTGGGTTCAGCCTTTCAAAAAATAAACTTCCTTAGAGATTTATATGCCGATTACCAAACTTTGGGAAGGACCTATTTCCCAGGAGTTGACATGACTCAGTTTGATGAATGCACCAAAGTGAAAATAGAACAAGATATTGCGGCTGATTTTGCAGCTGGTTATGAAGGCATTAAACAATTACCAAAAGAAGCGAGGTTTGGTGTTTATATGGCCTACAAATATTACCATAAACTATTTCTCAAAATTCAAAAAACGGCTTCCAAGAAAATTCTTGAGGAGCGAGTAAGAATACCAAATAATAGAAAGTATAGTTTGTTTCTATCTTCTTATTTAAGACATAATTTTAACTTGTTATAATGATTAAATCCTTAGAAAATGTAGTCCTTGTAAATGAATTTGATGAACCCATCGGATTAATGGAAAAACTTGAGGCTCATGAAAAAGGGTTGCTACATCGAGCATTCAGCGTATTAGTTTTTAATGAAAACCACGAAATGCTCATCCAAAAAAGAGCCGATTCAAAATATCACTCTGCGGGTTTGTGGTCGAACGCTTGCTGTTCACATCCGCGTGAAAACGAATCCATTACCGAAGCAGCGAAAAGAAGAATGGTTGAAGAAATAGGTTTAGAAACGGATTGTCACCCTGTCTTTCACTTTATATATAAGGCCGAATTAGAAAACAATTTGACCGAATACGAATTTGATCATGTTTTGATCGCTCATTCTGAAATAAAAGGAATAATAAATCCAGATGAAGTTTCTGAAATGAAGTTTGTTCAAATTGATTATTTGAGAATGGACATGATTCTTCATCCTGAAAAATATACCGAATGGTTCAAAATCATCATGTTGAAGCACTATTATAAATTAACAGAATTTTTAGATTTGAATATCTTACGTGTATGAAAGTAGGGAGAAGGGAACATTTTAATGCAGCACATCGACTTTTCAAAAAAGAATGGTCGGATGAAAAAAACCTAGAAATTTTTGGGAAATGCTCAAATCCTAACTATCACGGGCACAATTATGTGATTGAAACTTGGGTAGAAGGTCCAATTGATCCTACAACTGGATATGTAGTAGATTTGAAAATTCTAAAAGACATTGTCATTCAAGAAGTCTGTGATCGTTTCGACCATCGGAATTTTAATCTGGATATTCCTGAATTTGAAAACCTGATTCCAACCGCTGAAAACATTGCCGTGGTTTCTTGGCGTTTGATTCGTGCCAAACTTCCAAAACATTTAGATCTTGTGGTTCGTTTGCATGAAACAGAGAACAATGTTGTAGAATATGACGGAAGCGACGAGCTATAATCACACTATATTTTGGCATCGCAGAGATCTACGCTTTGAAGATAATGCGGGTCTATATCAAGCCCTTAAAAACTCTAAAAAAGTACATCCCGTTTTTATCTTTGACTCATCTATTTTGGATTTATTACCAAAATCAGATCAGCGCGTGCACTACATTCATCAATCTATTGAAGCTTTAAAGTTAAACTACCAAAAAATGGGTAGTGACCTGACTGTTTATTACGGAAACCCCCGAACAGTCATTCCTGAATTGGCCCAGACTTTAAATATTGAAGCCGTTTTCACAAACCGAGATTACGAACCAATTGCCATCGATCGCGACAAGGAAATTTACAATCAATTGAATCTTTCTGGAATTCATTTCAAAGGCTTTAAAGACCAAGTAATATTCGAAAAAAGTGAAATTGTTAAAAACGACGATTCACCCTATTTGGTATTTACCCCCTATTCAAAAAAGTGGAAAGAAAAACTCAATTCATTTTACTTAAAACCCTACCCCAATCATAAGTATGCTCATCATTTAATCAAAAGCAAACCAACTGAACTGATTTCTATTTCAGAATTAGGTTTCGATCCGGAACAAAAAGTGACATTTCCAGCTTCTACAATCAACGAATCCATTATTAATAAATACAATGATCTGCGCGATTTTCCAGCTTTAGACACAACCAGTCGACAAAGTGTTCATTTGCGTTTTGGCACCATCTCAATTCGCTCTTTAGCGGCTAAAGCACAGAGGTTAAACGAAACCTTTCTCAACGAATTGATTTGGCGAGATTTTTACCAGATGCTTTTATTCCAATATCCGCATTCCTCAAAATCATCGTTCAAAAAAGAGTACGATAAAATACTTTGGCGCAATGATGAGCATGAATTTGAATTGTGGTGCAAAGGAAAGACAGGCTATCCATTAGTTGATGCTGGGATGCGAGAGCTGAATGACACTGGCTTTATGCATAATCGAGTGCGCATGGTTGTAGCTAGCTTTTTAACCAAACATTTATTGATCGATTGGCAATGGGGCGCCACCTATTTCGCAGAAAAATTATTGGATTTTGAGTTGGCTAGTAATATTGGTGGTTGGCAATGGGCCGCCGGCACTGGATGTGACGCTGCACCCTATTTTCGAGTATTTAACCCCAGCATTCAACAAGAAAAATTTGATCCTGAGTTAAAATATGTCCGCAAATGGGTACCCGAATTTGGAACGGATCTATATCCAGAACAAATGGTAGAACACAAAATGGCTCGATTAAGAGCCATTTCACATTATCAATTTTATCTTAAATAGATCGCCAAAAAAATTAGTTGGCTATCGGTTCCTTGAATACACTTTTTACCACTTGATGAAAAGGAGTAAACATTCTATTTTTATTCAGAACATAATTTCTCAAAAAAGCTTTTTTATCAATTACTTGACAGGTCGTATCCTCTACCCCTTTGTCCCAAAAAACTTGCCAACTGTCATAATCCTGACGTTCTATATTGTCCCACTCTACAATTGTCAGATCCGAAAATTCCGGACGCGAAGTGCAATAACCAATTAATGATTTCATTTCTTCAAAAGGACCTTGAATTAAATTAATCATTTCTTCCTCGTGGATTGCCGAACAACCAACATGTCCCCCAGCAACAATACGCTTATTTAACTCATCTAAAAAATTACTAAATTCTGATGGCATCGTGCTTGATTCGATGGTGCTATGAAAAATGACCTCTGACAACATATACTTAAAATTTTAAAATTTGAAACTAATTCTGTAGTAGGATAGTAAGACTCTGTAATTTACAGAATTTTTTTCTTACCTAAAAATAAAAAATCATAAATAATGAAAACAACAAAACCGACTGATTACAAGTATTCTATACTAGATAAAAGTGAGGTAAAAGTCTAAAAAAAAGTCTTTGAGCTAGTGGGGAGAAATAGCTTGTTTGACTAGGTTTTTAAATAGACCCATTCACGAAATTTATATTTCTTTTTAGATTTCCCGTTACGGTCTGTGGTATGACTAATATCCATTAATCCAACCAAGGGATTGTCATTTTTAGTTCTAGTGATCCCATTTGCTTTCGGTTTTAGTAGCACGGTGTCAAAATCGCCCTCGCGACCATCGTGATAGAGTCTTGTGATGTAATATGAATCATCATTTTTCAAATGAATCTTTTTTTCTAAATACGCCCATCTTGGCACCTGAATGAAAGAATTTCTATTGGAAATTGGGACCAATTTGACATATTCTTGATAATGCTTGGAAAGATAAATTTCATTAAAAGAAGCTCCCTTTATTCTTAAATTAAAAGGTGTAAATCCAGTATATACCGTGTCTGATTTTCCAAAAACAACAAATGGGAGCTCCATTTTTACAGGGTTCCACCTGCCTTCTATTAAACGAAGTCGACTGAGTCGTGCAGCACAAACAGCAACTATTAATCCGGGCATAAACACACTTTTCGCCAATCCAAAAAGAGCGCTGCCTACAGAATATTCATACGCTATTAATACAAATTGAATGATAAAAACAATTCCATAATACATTAAAATGCGTTTGGTTATCCGATCAATATCTATCGTTTTTTTATAGGTGAAAAAACTAGAATTGTTCAATGCATTATTAAGAATAGTGGCGAAAATGGAAATTCCAAAAAAGAAAAG
>JAHKAT010000013.1 GCA_018825925.1 Bacteroidota bacterium
ACAAAAGGTAATGCCGAGTATACAAATCATTCCAATCGTATGAATCATAAGAACTGCATTAAAACTTAAATCGCTCATCAAACTATTTGCAGATAGACCTCCAAAAACGGCCACTTGCCAAAGAGCCATGAGAACGCCTAAAAACAACATAGGTCTTTGTTTACCTACAATTTGTGGTAGACTAGACAAAGGAGATACAATAAAATTGATTGCCAAAAAAGGAGACATAATTTGAGCTAGCTCTCCGCTAAAACGCCAATTTTCACCAAAAACAAAAGCAAATAAATCACCACCGAAGAAAAACAGAACTCCAAAGGGTAGTAAACAAAGTAAAAATAGCGTGAACATACTTTTTTTCACCAACGGCAATATTTTTTGGTCAGAATTAATCAATTCAACACAGCGATTTTGAAATACTTGTCCCATCGACATTCCGATCAAACCTAGGGGCAACTTTAATATCAAATAAGCATGGCTAAAACTACCAAAAGTACCTTTTCCAAAATTGGCAACTATCAAAATAGCCACTAGTACATCTATCCCAAAATCCAACAAAACATGCGGGAAGTTGAACATAGGGAACTGTTTATATATTTTTGCTTGTTCCAACAAATCATGCGATTCAGATTCAGATATATATTCTTTACGCAATCCTAAATAAGATCGTAAATAAAACAAACCACCCGTCAGAAAACCGATCGCACTGCCTATAATAAGGCCAATTGCTCCGAAGGAAAATAGTCCTAAAATCAATTTCAAGCCATTTGACACAAATGCTGCTGTTACTTGTTGTATAGAGATTAACTTGAACCAGGCTTTTCGAATAGACCATGAAACACCAAGATTGGTTCTAGAAATACCATAAATTCCAAACAACAAACACAAGCCCCAAATTAAACTAAATGCGTTAATTTCATGATCTATGGAACTAAAGAATAGAACGACCGCCACCAACGCCAACACTATCCACGAAAGTAAAATAGACAATCGATAAAGAGAGAAACCGTCTTTATCCTTCTTGGGCAGAGGTAGGGCAATTTCATATCTCAAAGTAGCAATAGCTGCCACCAAAAACACCCATCGATTAAAATAGGCAAATTCACCAATCTCAGAAGTGGAATAAATTCGTGTGATAAATGGGTAAATAGAAAACCCAATAATTTGAGCCAACAAGGTCCCTGTCAGCAAGGTGCTTACTTGTTTTAAAAACTTGCTATTTCTTATGTCAGTTAAGTTCATCTCAAAAAAAAGGCACTTTTTGGGTGCCTTTTAAATTTCTATAATTGAATTACTTCGCGTAATTAACGGAACGTTTCTCTCGAATGACAGTCACCTTTACTTGTCCAGGATAGGTCATTTCAGTTTGAATTTGTTGGGAGATTGCAAAAGACAATTCATCCGCTTTTAAATCCGTTACTTTTTCAGATTCAACAATCACACGCAACTCTCTACCTGCTTGAAGTGCGTAAGCGCTATTAACGCCATCGTAACTTAAAGCTAAGTTTTCCAATTCCTTAATACGTTTAATGTATGATTCAACAATTTCTCGTCGTGCTCCCGGTCGTGCTCCCGAAATAGCATCACAAACCTGAACGATTGGAGAAATCAAAGTAGTCATCTCTATTTCATCGTGGTGAGCACCAATAGCATTACATACATCTGGTTTTTCACCAAATTTCTCAGCCATTTTCATCCCTAAAATTGCATGCGGCAATTCTGGCTCTTCATCTGGAACCTTCCCTATATCGTGAAGTAATCCTGCTCGTTTTGCAACTTTTACGTTTACACCTAACTCTGCAGCCATAATAGCACACATATTTGCTACCTCACGAGAGTGTTGAAGCAAGTTTTGTCCGTAAGATGAACGGTATTTCATTCGACCTACCATCCGCGTTAACTCAGGGTGCAAACCATGAATTCCTAAATCGATACAAGTTCTACGACCAGTTTCAGCAATTTCTTCATCCAATTGCTTTCTTGTCTTCGCTACTACTTCTTCGATTCGAGCTGGATGAATACGTCCATCAGAAACCAATTGGTGCAAGGACAAACGTGCGATTTCTCTTCTCACTGGATCAAAGCAAGATAAAATAATTGCTTCTGGTGTATCGTCAACAATAATTTCAACACCAGTAGCGGCTTCAAGAGCACGAATATTTCGACCTTCCCGACCAATGATACGACCTTTCACATCATCGTTTTCAATATTAAAAACAGAAACTGCATTTTCAATAGTATGCTCAGTTGCAACTCGTTGAATAGTTTGAATTACGATTTTTTTAGCTTCGCGATTCGCATTCAAGCTTGCCTCGTCCATGATTTCTTTGATATGCGACATTGCACTTGTGCGCGCCTCATCCTTCAAAGCATCCATCATCATGGTTTTCGCCTCATCTTGACTCATTCCACTTAACTTAGAAAGCTCTAAAACTCTTTTTTGCTGAATTTTATCCAATTCTTGGTGCTTCAATTCAACTGTTTGAATCTTCGTTTCTAGTTCAGTATGTTTTTTCTCTACTTCTTTTTCTTTGCGAGCTACCTCTTCCGTTTTTTGAGAAATTGCCTTGTCGCGAGCCTTCGCCTTATCTTCACCAGATTGAATTCTTCTTTCGCGCTCCTTTACTGCTAGTTCGTGCTCTTCTTTTAATTTCAAAAAGCGTTCTTTAGCTTGTACAATTTTGTCTTTTTTCAATGCCTCACCTTCTTGCTCGGCCAACTTCAACATTTGATCTTTCTTGCTTTTTAGCAATACATTCTGAATAACCATAACAGCTACACCGCCGCCTAAGATTCCAAGAATTAATCCAATAAATAAATTCATATAATTTGTCAATTATTCGTTAATCGAACAATTCGCACAAAGAGAAGAAACTAATCGATATGGTCCAGCTGCTTATTTATTTCCTCTAAAGCCTTTTCGATCTTCGAATAATCAGCCACTGAGGCACTGGGTGTAACACCTGCTTTTGACTTTGTTGCCATTTGAAGGGCAGCCATTGCTAACAGATCTTGCATATCTTTAACTGCATAATTGTCTTTTAAAATATGGATTGATTTATTAATATCCTCTGCCGCAGCAAGCACGCGTTCTTTTTCCGTCTCACTTACAGTAAGAGGATACGAACGTCCAGCAACAACTACTTTTAAGGAAATCTTCTCCATTTTATTTTTTTAATTGACCAATGCAATATTCAATTTCTTTCACTAAATCATCGATTTCATTATCACGTTGAGGATTAAAATCTGTCGACGAAGTTGCGTTTTGTTCAGTAGTCACCATCATTTTTTCAGAAAGCGATATTAATTCCGATTCTTTTGCCTGAATTTCTTCTTCTAAAGCTCCAATTGTGGCTTTCAGAGAATCAATTTCAGAACTTAATCGTTCGCTTTTGTCAACTTGTATCGCCAAATTATGCTGCAAGGCGCTTACCTTCTTAGTGATTTGATCGATTTTCTGTTGAATCTTTTCTGTCATTTGAATTTTAGACTACTTTATACAAAAGTAGTATTGTGAACGAATAATGACAAGATTTTATTTTGTTTCTTGTGGACTTTTTATCAAACGTTTACTTTTGAAAAATGTCTATGACCCTTCATATTGTTTTAATCTTCGTTACACAATGGATGTATTTCCTCCTTGGAACGGGCGAACCAAAGCTTGATTATCACCCACCACTGGACATTCCCTTGACCCTAGCTGCAAATTTTGGCGAGCTAAGATCGAATCACTTCCACATGGGAATCGACTTAAAAACGCAAGGAAAAGAAGGCCTATCTCTTTATTCTATAGATGATGGATATATATCTCGCGTCAATATTTCTCCATATGGTTATGGATTAACTGTTTATATCAATCATTCTGGAGGCATCACAAGTGTTTATGCGCACTGTTCCGAGTTGATTGGTAAACTTGATTCAAAAATTAAGTCAATTCAAAAAGAAAAAAAATCTTCAGAAATAGAAGTGTACTTTGGGCCCAATGAAATGCCTATTAAAAGAGCCGAAATATTTGCGCTTTCTGGTAATAGTGGCAGTTCTCGAGGACCTCATCTACATTTTGAAATTCGAGATTCCTACACCGATGAAGCTTTCAATCCATTGCTTTTTGGGTTTAAAATAGCTGACTCTAGAAAACCTGAACTTCGCCATTTAAAACTTTTCTCTTTAGATGAAAACGCTTTTTCAATGAACGGCACCAAGGAATATAAGATTTATAAAAAAGGTGATCAATATGTTTTGGATGCTCCAATTCAAATATCGCCATCATTTTTTAGCAAAAAAGGAGGTATAGGATTTGCATTAAGCGGTGTAGATTTTTATGATGCATACAACAATGTTTGCGGTCTTTACGGTTTAAAATTATCAATTCATCAACA
>JAHKAT010000189.1 GCA_018825925.1 Bacteroidota bacterium
CCACTTCAACATCATTGGAGTCGTAAGTGTTGTTAATATCCCCATAATCACTAGAATAGAGAAAATCTGTTCACTTATCAAGCCCGCTTTGTAAGCGATATTCGCAATTACTAACTCCATAATTCCTCTAGCATTCAATCCGATTCCTAAGATCAAAGCTACTCGATTGTCTAAGCCAGCCAATTTCCCTCCAACATACCCTCCGATGAATTTTGAAAAATAAGACACGGATACAATCGCGACCAACAATCCAATATTTTCAATGGATGTAAAATTAAATTCGAGCCCTATGCTCGTGAAAAAAAATGGCGCTAAAAATCCCATGGCAATTCTGCTTGTCGTATTCTCTATGGCTTTTAAATTTTTTCGACCAATAATCGACTCACTCAATAACATAGAAGCGAAAAATGCCCCAATGATGAAATGAAATCCTAAAACTTCAGTAATCATTGCAAAAACAAGTACGAAAACAAAAAACAATGCAAATAACGACTCCTTACCTCTAATAATCGTTGAAGATTTATTCAACCATTCTTCAATGTAGTTTCCTTTATTTTTCACTCTTTTGATAAAGTAATAACTACCGACCAATACTAAAATAAAAGCCGTTAATTTCATAAAGGAGAACAATGCAATTTTCGTGACAGCCTCAAAAGTCATTACTGTATCCTCCTGAATATTAAGCAATACACCCAAAATAGTCAAGGCTAAAACATCGTCAAAAATAGCGATTGAGATAATCTTTTGACCAATTTCAGTATTCAATTTTCCCAAGTCCATCAAAATCCGAATACTGACTGGTAAAGCCGTAATGGCAATACATAATCCTACGAAAACAGTGGTCATTGCCTTTAATCCAAACCAATGTCCAACCAATAAACCACAGCCCATTGGCACAAAGAAAGCCAGAACGGAAACTATTATGTTTTTTCCTTTTAGAGATTTTAAAATATCATCGATATTGATTTCAAGTCCAGCAATAATAACCAGTAAAAAAACACCTAATTCAGAAATGACTTTAATATCTTCAGTTCGAGCAACTATGCCAAACAAACTAGGACCGATAATGATACCAGCAATAATTTCGCCTATCATTGCAGGCTGTTTGAATCGTTCGAAAATCTCACCTAACACCTTACCTACCACTAACAATATCAGCAAGTTGGTAAAAAAAGGTAATTCAAAAATTGGAATTTCTATGGGCATCTTAACTTCAATACAATGAAACTTGTTCGGTCAACCCAATTTTGGAGAAGTAAAACGCTCATTTCCCAAAAAAATCGAGACTTTAAGGAACAAATCTATACCTTAAAATTGGATAATTATAGTGAACCAAAGAATTTTAAGTAAAATTTAAGTTCGCGATAAAAAGTTATTCAGATCCTTTTATTTTTCTCAAAAAAAATGCCTTTCAAAATTGAAAGGCATTTGATAGAATATTTAGTGATAGACTATACCAGCATCATTACTGGATTCTCCATATACGCTTTAAATGTTTGCAAGAAAGCTGCTCCAGTCGCACCATCCACTACTCGGTGATCACAAGACAAAGTCACTTTCATTATATTTCCAGGAACTACTTGACCATTTTTTACAACTGGAACTTCCTTAATTCCTCCGATAGCTAAAATACAAGCATCTGGGGGATTAACGATCGCTGTAAATGAGTCGATTCCGAACATTCCTAAGTTTGAGATTGTAAATGTATTACCCTCCCAATCAGATGGTTGAAGTTTTTTGTCTTTTGCTTTTTGTGCGAAATCCTTTACTTCCGATCCAATTTGAGCAAGACCTTTCGTATCCGCAAATCGAACTACAGGAACCAACAGACCATCTTCTACCGCTACCGCAACACCAATGTGAACGTGTTCATTGCGACGAATAACATCACCTAACCAAGATGAATTTACATTTGGATTTTTTTTCAAGGACATTGCAACCGCTTTAACCACCATATCGTTAAAAGAAACTTTAACATCACCTTTGTCATTGATTGATTTTCTCGCAGTCATGGCGTTGTCCATGTCGATTTCAAGATTCAAATAAAAATGAGGTGCTGTAAACTTACTTTCCGCTAAACGGCGAGCAATTGTTTTACGCATTTGTGAGATTGGTTCATCTCTAAAGCTTTCAGTACCAGCCGGAGCGGAAGAAAATGCAGGTCGATCTGCCGGAGAATAAGGAACATAATGATCCACATCTCTTTTTACAATACGTCCACCTTCACCAGTTCCACCAATGGCAGATATATCGATGCCTTTTTCTTCGGCCAACTTTCTAGCAAGAGGTGAGGCAAATACGCGATCACTTGAACTATGATTCGATCCATTAGAAGCTGTAGTGACAGGCTTTTGTTCTACTGCAGGCGCCGGCTTAGGAGCCTCGGTTGATTTAACTTCTTCTTTGGTTTCTTTCTTAGGTGCTTCCGTGTTTGAAGAATTTCCAGCATTGGCTAAAATTTCATCAATTTTCTCACCTTTCTCGCCAATTACAGCAAGTATAGTGTTCACAGGAGCGCCTTGACCTTTTTCAACACCAATATGAAGTAAAACACCATCATAAAAGGATTCAAATTCCATGGTTGCTTTGTCTGTTTCAATTTCAGCCAAAACCTCACCAGAAGCAACTGTATCACCTACTTTTTTGGTCCATTCTGCAACAACACCTTCTGTCATAGTGTCGCTCAATTTGGGCATATAAATAATTTCAGCCATGCTAAATTCTATCTTAAAATATTAATATTCAATAATGTACGGGTAATTTGGCTCCTGATAAATATCGTCATACAAATCTTTCCCTTCAGGATATGGAGAGTTTTCGGCAAACTCAACACTTTCATCTACTTCTTTTTTAACCCACACAGATACTTCATCCAATTCCTTTTCTGTCATCCATTTGTTATCCTGGATTACACGCAAGCAGTGTTCAATTGGATCTTGCTCTTGCCATTCAGAAACCTCTTCTTTTGATCTGTATTTTTGTGGATCAGACATTGAGTGTCCTTTGTAACGGTAGGTACGAATATCCAACAAAGTTGGTCCTTCACCATTTCGAGCGCGTGTAGCTGCTTCTTCTATAGCTTCATGCACATCTTCTGGTCGCATTCCATTCACAACTCTTGAAGGCATCTCATAGGAAAGTCCAATTTTTGATAAATCTTGTACGTTGGTCGTTCTTTCAACGGATGTTCCCATGGCGTAGTTATTGTTTTCAATTATGAAAACTACTGGAATTTTCCACAACATTGCCATGTTAAAAGTTTCGTGCAATGCACCTTGTCGAACAGCCCCATCGCCCATAGAGACGAAAGCAACGTTGTTTGTTCCTTTATACATTTCTGCAAAGGCAACACCTGCTCCCATTGCAATTTGAGCTCCTACGATACCGTGACCGCCCATAAAACCTACTTCTTTATCAAAAAAGTGCATCGAACCTCCTTTTCCTTTAGAACAACCGGTTGTACGACCGTATAATTCGGCCATTAAGATTCGAGGATCTGTTCCTAAAGCAATTGGATGCGCATGATCTCTATAAGCAGTCATGTGTTTATCACCTTTTATACATGCACTTGCGGTACCAGCTACGATCGCCTCTTGTCCAATGTATAAGTGGCAAAACCCACCGAATTTTTGTTGAATATATAACTGACCTGTCTTTTCTTCGAATTTTCGAATCAATAACATGTCTTTATACCATTTCTTGTATGTTTCTTTTGAAAACTTAGTACCTTTTGAAGATGCAGCCTTTACAGTTGTTTTTGTTGGTTGCTTCGGGGATTTGGTTGCCATGTATCTTCCTATTTAACAATGCGGGACAAATATAAAAAGAAGATTGCGAATTCGGGGATAAAACTGCGGAGATCGG
>JAHKAT010000190.1 GCA_018825925.1 Bacteroidota bacterium
AATCATATACCCCTTGATTCGTAGCTAATTCAAGCCAACCATCTTTTTCATGTTTCACCTCTATCCGTAAAACTTCTACATTTACTTCTTGATAATCCCCTGGTCCATCCACCATTTTCACTGTCATATGCGCAGATCGTTTTTCTTTGTTACAACCCAACTGAACGAACAAAAGGCCTAAAGACAATCCTATAAAAATGTATTTTCTAATCAACATAACGTTTTTTTTATAATTTTTCAAAATGAATCATTAAACATGCCAAGTCAATAAAATACTGATTTTCAGCATAAAAATCATTCTAACTTTTCATTTTTTTTTAAAATGAAAGTGACTTTTTCATATTGAAAACGAATTTACCTAAAAAACGAAAATATTACTTTGAAATTTGATGTAACTTAATGTCATGAAAACAAAACACGAAATCGTAAAAAACTGGTTACCACGCTATACAGGCGAGAGTTTGGAGAATTTTGGCCGATATATTTTACTTACTAATTTTCAAAATTATATTGAGAAATTTGCCGAAGCGCATCAAGTAGAAATCGTTGGTATCGGAAAACCAATGCCCTGCGCTACAGCAAACGGCATCACCATTATCAATTTTGGAATGGGAAGCGCATCCGCCGCCACCTGCATGGACCTGTTGTCGGCCATTAAACCAAGGGCTGTTCTTTTTTTAGGAAAATGTGGGGGATTAAAAAAGAAAAACAAAGTCGGTGATTTTATACTTCCTATCGCAGCCATTCGAGGAGAAGGAACCAGTGATGATTATTTGCCTCATGAGGTCCCTGCATTACCCGCATTTGCCTTGCAAAAAGCAATCTCAACGACAATTCGCGACCATTCCTTAGATTATTGGACTGGAACATGCTATACCACTAACCGTAGGGTTTGGGAACACGATTCTGATTTCAAAAAGTATCTCAAATCGACTCGAACCATGGCCATTGATATGGAAACAGCGACCATCTTTACCGTTGGCTTTGCTAATAGAATACCTACTGGTGCACTGCTGTTAGTTAGTGATTCTCCTATGACTCCAGAAGGGGTGAAAACCGAAGCTAGCGACGGTACTGTAACCTCGAAATACGTAGACATGCATTTAAAAATAGGGATTGAATCTTTAAAGCAATTAATAAATAACGGACATACCGTGAAACATTTGTTATTCTAGAGTGTCGAAATAGAAATGATGAGTGAAAATTAGTAAGTAGAACTGGGTACTGGAAACTACCCATTTTTCTCTTTAAAATCCCGCCCCGTTGGTCTTTCGAAAACGCTAAGTTCAAAATGACTAACTACTGCAAAAAGGTGATCAAAAATATCTGCTTGTAAGTCCTCATATTCCTCCCAAACTTTTGATGTCGAAAAACAGTATATCTCCAGAGGCACCCCATTTTCTTTTGGGTCTTGTTGTCTAACCATTAAAGTCATTTCTTTATTTACCAATGGATGATGCTTTAAATAATACTCCGTATAACGACGAAATAATCCAATATTGGTCATGCGTCTAGCGTTAATTGCCTTCTCGCCAACTAATCCATTATTGATATTGTATTGATCTATTTCCTTTTGTCTTGTTTCAATGAACTGTTTAAGAAATGAAATTTCTTTTAGTTTTTCGATCAGTTCATTAGATGCAAAGTGAATGGTTGAAATTTGAAGGAAAATAGCTCGTTTGATTCTTCGCCCCTCCGATTCTTCCATACCTCTCCAGTTTTTAAAAGAGTCTGAAATAAAGGCATATGTTGGAATAGTGGTTATCGTTTTGTCGAAATTTCTAATTTTTACGGTTGAAAGAGTAATTGCTTCCACATCACCATCGGCACCAAAACGCTCCATGGTTACCCAGTCACCTATTCGAATGATATCATTGGTTGCTAATTGAATACTTCCTATAAAACCAAGAATGGTGTCTTTAAAAATCAAAACTAAAATTGCCGCCATTGCCCCAAGAGAAGTCAAGAAAAACACAGGAGTGCGATTGGTTAAAATGGACAACATCAAGATAGCCAAAATGCCGATGCTTACAATTTTACCAACTTGAATATAGGATTGAATAGGTTTGTCGCGGTATTTCTCATTCGATATAATCATCGATTGTAAGGCTGAAAGGGCTCTTGTCACACTTACCATCACTGCCCAGATGATTAAAACATAGGTCAATTTGGACCAAAATCCTTGCATTCTTGGATATTGATAGAAAGCAATAGAAAGGAAATACTCCATAAACATTAATGGAACCAAATGTGCCAAAGATCTAAAAACTCGATTTTTCACCAAATGATCGTCCCAAGTTACTCTCGACTTGGTGGCTATTAAATGCAACACTTGCACCAAAACCAGTCGTGTGAAAAACCACATCACCACAGAAACCAAAAGCAGTGCGAAAAACATTCCTAAGGCCCAGTATAAAGTATGACTTTCGTACTGCGCTTGATCGAATATTTTTCCATTATCAGAACTAACGAAATAAAAGCTTTTAATCCAATCGATAACTGTTTCCTTCATTTTTTACACTTTTGAACAAAATTAACAAGCATTTTGAGCAAATCGTCTATTTATTTTATGGGATTGATCACTTTACTCGGATTCCCCCTGCTCGGTTGTATTGTGAACTATTTTTATTTGGAATTAAATTGGTTGGAATTTTTTGGTTTTCAAAATTATTCAACCCCCCTCATTATTCTTGGAGCCTGTTTTGGACTCTTTTATGCCATGGCTTTGCTGCTAAGCAGTGAACTTGCGTTAATCAAAGACATGCCTGATCGCGTAGAAAAAATGGTGGCTTCATTGAATCTGAATCTTATGGACGGTTTATTCCTGTCTGTTTGCGCTAGCGTAGGTGAGGAACTATTTTTCAGAGCTGCCATACAACCCATTATAGGTCCTTGGTGGGGAGCCCTTTTTTTTGTCGCCGTTCATGGATATATTGTACCATGGGATTGGAACAAATCTAAATATGGTTTAGTGGTTTTACCATTGTCTATTTTACTTTCATTGGGCTTTGACCATTTTGGTTTATGGTTTAGCATAGGAGTTCACTTCGCTTATGATTTCGTTTTGTTTGAATCGATACGCAAAAACAACAATTAATTCGTGACAACAATTTTAAGTCGATTCGCTTGAAGCACTAATAAACAAGGCGGTATTTGTGTAAAAGCATCAATCTCTAGTACCTCCAGATTTCTTAAATCACACAATTTTTCAGTGATAATTGGCGCC
>JAHKAT010000191.1 GCA_018825925.1 Bacteroidota bacterium
AATGCAATTTTTAGTTTATGTCGGAAATCTTTCCCTGATTCAGCACGTTGTGCTTCTCTTGAGTTGGCTCCTATACTTGTCCCAGCACGTATTAACTGGGAGGCTACTTCAAATTGTTTAATTTCAATTAAACGAGGATGAAACCGAATTATTAATTTGGCAAATTGAAATGTCTTGACTAACAATACATTTTCTTTCACTTCAATTTACAATTGTTTTTCTTCCTTATTCAACAAACCTTACTTTTAAGAATTCGTAATTCAGAATTCGTAATTCGTAATTAATATTTCGAAGCTATTTCCTTCGCCACTTTTCCAAGCACGTCAGTCAATTCATCTGTGTATTTACCCGCTTTAAGCGATAATAAAACCTCAGAATGTTTCGCCTCTAAATAGTTCAAATATTCTGTTTCAAATTCTTTAACCTTTGCTACTGGAACATTTTGAATCATCCCTTTTGTTCCAACATAGATGATTGCAATTTGCTTTTCAACTGGGTATGGATCTCCTTCTTTTTGTTTCAAAATCTCCACGTTACGTGAACCTTTGTCCAAAACAGATTTCGTTGCAGCATCTAAATCAGAACCAAACTTAGAGAACGCCTCTAATTCACGATATTGTGCTTGATCTAATTTCAAAGTACCTGCTACTTTCTTCATGGATTTAATTTGCGCATTTCCTCCAACACGTGATACCGAGATACCTACGTTAATCGCCGGACGAATACCTGCATTAAACAAATCTGTTTCCAAGAAAATCTGACCATCAGTAATAGAAATTACGTTGGTAGGAATGTATGCAGAAACGTCACCCGCTTGTGTTTCAATGATAGGCAAAGCCGTCAAAGATCCACCACCTTTTACTTTTCCTTTCAAAGATTCTGGAAGGTCGTTCATTTGTGAAGCAATTGTATCATCATTGATGATTTTTGCCGCTCTTTCCAATAAACGGGAGTGTAGGTAAAATACATCACCTGGGTAAGCCTCACGACCTGGAGGACGACGCAACAACAAAGAAACCTCACGGTAAGCTACTGCTTGTTTTGACAAATCATCATAAACAATCAATGCTGGGTTTCCTAAATCACGGAAATACTCACCTACAGCAGCACCAGTCATTGGAGCGTAAAACTGCATTGGAGCCGGATCTGAAGCATTTGCAGCCACGACAACCGTATAGTCCATCGCACCAGCATCCTCTAATTTCTTAACAATACCAGCAACGGTTGATCCTTTTTGACCAATCGCTACATAGATACAAAATACAGGTTCGCCACGATCAAAGAACTCACGTTGATTGATAATCGTATCGATACAAACTGTTGTTTTACCTGTTTGACGGTCACCAATAACCAACTCACGTTGACCGCGACCAACTGGGATCATCGCATCGATAGCTTTGATACCTGTTTGCATTGGCTCAGTAACTGGTTCTCTAAAGATAACCCCTGGTGCTTTTCTTTCGATAGGCATTTCAAACGTTTCACCTTGAATCGGTCCTTTACCATCAATTGGTTCACCTAAAGTGTTAATAACACGACCGATCATACCATGACCAACATTAACAGAAGCAATACGACCTGTACGTTTTACTGTGTCACCCTCTTTAATTAAAGTAGAACGACCCAACAATACAGCTCCGACATTGTCTTCCTCAAGGTTCATTACAATTCCTTGTACGCCACCATCAAATTCAATCAACTCTCCAGATTGAACGCCTGTCAATCCATAAATACGAGCGATACCATCTCCCACTTGAAGAACTGTACCAACTTCTTGTAATTCAGCCTCTGATTTAAATCCAGATAACTGTTCTCTCAAAATTGCAGAAACTTCTGCTGGTTTCACATCTGCCATATAGTATATGTTGCACTAACGAATTAGTGTGTTAAACTTTGTTTTAATTTATTAATTTGACTGGAAACAGAAGCATCGATTCTACGATCTCCCATTTTAACGATAAATCCACCGATAATACTAGGGTCAATTTTTTCTGTTACTTCCAGCGTTCCTTTAACGGTCGTTTGCACTTTCGCTAAAATTGTATTTTTTGTGTCTTCATTTAAAGCAGTGGCCGAAACAATTTCTATTGCAACGATGCCTTTGTATTCTTTTACTTGCGTCGCAAAAGATGCTGCTATTTCAGGAAGATGATTTTCACGACCATTTTTCGTGATTAATTCTACAAAATCCCTAGAAGCTGGTTCAAAAGCACCAAACACCTCTTTCAAAATCTCGATTTTTTTGTCCGCACCTACAATAGGGCTATTAAACAAAGAAACGAGCTCTCTATTTTGTTCTTGCGTTTCGTACAAATGACTCATATCATTGGCCACTTGGTCTAAAATTCCCTTTTCGATTGAAATTTCGAGAAGAGCCTTTGCATAACGCGCTGCTACTTTACTGCCTTTCATCTTCGAATTAGTTCAAGTTCACATCCGCCGCCAATTGGTCAGCCAATGCTTTTTGTTTATCGTCGTTACTTAATTCACCACGAACAATTTTTTCTGCTATTTCAATGGAGAAACTCGCTACTTGATTCTTCAACTCAGAGATCGCTGCTGCTTTCTCGTTATTGATAGCCTCACGAGCTGATTTCATCACTTTCTCTGCTTCTTCTTTCGCTGCGTTTTTCGAATCTTCAACCATTTTAGTTGCTGTTTCTTTCGCATCTTTTACGATTAAATCACGCTCTGCACGTGCTTCTTTCAATAAATTTTCATTTTGAGCATGCAAAGCCTTCATTTCAGCCTGCGTTTTTTCAGCCAACTCCAATGAATCAGAGATTTTTTGTTCTCTTTCGTTAACCGCCGATAAAATTGGTTTCCAAACAAATTTGGCCAAAATGATCAACAACAATGCAAATACTAAACTAGTCCAAAATAAAAGACCTAAGTCTGGAGTAACTAAATCCATTTCTATTTATTTTTTTATTAAAGAATCAAATAAAATTATCCTGCTCAAACCAACCGTTTGAGCAGGAATAATGTTTTGGAAAATTAAGCTGCGTTTCCTCCAAGTAGACCAACTACTACACCGAAAAGGGCAACCCCTTCGATCAACGCAGCTGCGATAATCATCGCAGTTTGAATTTTTCCAGAAGCTTCTGGTTGACGAGCGATCGCGTCCATTGCTGAACCACCGATTCTACCGATACCTAAACCGGCACCCAATACTGCCAAACCTGCTCCAATTGCTGCTATACTTCCGTACATTCTATTTGTTTTTAAATAATTACTAATTAATGATGTGCTTCTTCTACAGCTGCACCGATAAACAAGGCTGAAAGCATTGCAAATAAGTACGCTTGT
>JAHKAT010000192.1 GCA_018825925.1 Bacteroidota bacterium
CAGAATCTTCCATGCCAATCGCTTCTCCGCTTTTACCCAACAACTGTCCCATTAAGTATGGGAAGAACAAACCAGCACTTGATGAGAGCAAAAGAAAAACCCAACCTATAGTAAAGGTGGTTCTGTAGGGTTTTAGATAAGTAAAAATGCCTTTTGCTTTTTGAATACTTTCTTTGGATAATTTTTTTGTGGACTTATCTTTGTTGCCTTTCGGTCGGAGCATTGAATTCTTGTTTTAGGTACAAATTTACGCGATACAAGTATAGACAGATTGATTATTTAAACTTTTTTCTTTGATTGTTTTGTTTTATTCAAAAATAACATATCTTTGCAGTCCCAAATTTTGACAAAAAAACAACGTATTAAAAGCATATAATCATGAAAAGAACATTTCAGCCTTCTGTTAGAAAGAGAAGAAACAAGCATGGTTTCAGAAGTAGAATGGCAACTAAGAATGGACGTCGCGTATTAGCTGCTCGTCGCCGCAAAGGAAGAAGCAAATTAACTGTATCTGACGAAGGAATGCACAAACGTTAATAGATATTTAATCCTGAAAGCCGAAGCTATATTTAGTTTCGGCTTTTTTTGTGTTTATTTTTTTGAAAAACACTTAAAATCACTTCGATAGGTATTGTTTGAAATGAACTTTTTACTTAACTTAAAGTAATAATTCAACTAAAATAACCTACGATGACGAACCAAATACTGCTACCGGAGATGGATGTAGTCGGCAAAATCTACCTTGTCGACCACAAAAAAATAATGCTAGATTACGATTTAGCAGAATTCTATAAAATTCCTACCAAAAGAATTAATGAACAAGTAAAAAGGAACAAGGATCGTTTCCCTTCTGATTTCATGTTTCAGTTAAATGAAAAACAATGGGAGATTTTGCGGTCGCAAATTGCGACCACAAATTCGGTAGAACTAAATCGACGCCGAAATTTTCCATACGCTTTTACTGAACATGGTGTTTTGATGCTATCAAGTGTTTTGACAAGTCCAACAGCCATTCAAGTTAATATTGAGTTGGTGCGTATTTTCACAAAGATGCGCGACATTTTACTGTCCCAAAGTAACTTGATTGACGAATTGCAGAAGTTGAAAGAGAAAGTAAACTATCAGGATGACAAAATGGATGGTGTGATTCGATACCTTAAGCGATATCTAGATCGAGAAAGAAAAGGAATGAATAAAATTGGTTACATCAATAAAACAGAGAAAGCATGTTAGTAAAGACCTATGGTAGCGCAGTTTTTGGGATTGATGCTACAACAATTACAATAGAAGTAAATATTTCTATCGGTATCAATTTTATTTTGGTGGTATTGCCAGATAGTGCAGTTAAGGAGAGTCAGCAACGCATTAAAGCAGCGATGAAAAACAACAATTATAAATATCCAGGGAAAGAACTTACTATCAATATGGCGCCAGCAGATATTCGCAAAGAAGGTTCTACGTTTGATTTGCCCATCGCTATTGGGATTTTAGCTGCTTCCGAGCAAGTATTAACGGATCAATTAGAAGATTTTTTAATTCTTGGTGAACTTTCTTTAGATGGTAATTTAAAACCAATGAAAGGAATCTTGCCCATAGCTCTACAGGCTAAAAAAGAAGGCTATAAAGGTTTGATTGTACCCTTAGAGAATGCTTCAGAAGCTGCCATAGTTCAGGGTTTGAAGGTCTATGGAATGTCTTGTCTGAAAGAAGTAGTGGATTTTTTTAACGGTGATGAATCATTCTTGCCGACTGAAGTTCCATCCTTCGACAGTTCTAATTTTCAAGCAGATAACAGTGTTGATTTTAGTGATGTGAAAGGGCAGATGGCTATTAAAAGAGCCTTTGAAATTGCTGCCTCAGGAGGTCATAATGTGATATTAATTGGACCACCAGGAGCTGGTAAATCAATGTTAGCGAAGCGCTTACCTACAATTTTACCACCAATGACTATTGACGAAGCGCTAGAAACAACTAAAATTCATTCCGTAGCCGGAAAAATCTCTAAAGAAGCTGGACTCGTTACTCAACGGCCTTTTCGAAAACCACACCATACCATCTCAGATGTCGCATTGGTAGGCGGTGGTGGCTATCCTCAACCAGGTGAGATTTCACTAGCACACAATGGTGTTTTGTTTTTGGATGAATTACCCGAGTATAAACGAACGGTTTTGGAAGTGATGCGTCAACCATTGGAGGATCGGCAAGTAACTATTTCAAGAGCGAAGTTTACGGTAGACTATCCTGCTGGTTTTATGTTGATAGCGGCAATGAACCCGTGTCCGTGCGGGTACTTCAACCATCCTGAAAAAGAATGCCTGTGCGGCCCTGGAAATGTGCAGAAATATTTAAACAAAATATCCGGACCATTATTGGATCGGATTGATCTCCATGTTGAAGTTACTCCTGTAAGCTATGACGAACTTTCGTCAAAAGAGGGGGAGTTGGGAAGTGCTCAAATTCGTGAACGAGTTATTGCAGCGCGTTTAGTGCAGGAGAACAGATTTAAAAGTGATTCTACCGTACATTGTAACGCGCAAATGTCCAGCCAGCAAATTCGTGAATTTTGCAGTTTGAATGATGCTAGTGCAGAAATTCTGAAGGTAGCGATGAATAAAATGGGGTTATCGGCTCGCGCTTATGACCGAATTTTAAAAGTAGCACGCACAATTGCAGATTTAGAGAACTTTCGAGATATCGAAGTAAAACATATGGCCGAAGCAATACAATTTAGAAGTTTGGATCGCGAAGGTTGGGCTAGTTGATTTTACCTAATGAAATGTTTGTTGGATGATACTCTCTAGTTCAAAGTCTTTTTTTAGAATAGTTCGCATAGTAGTGCTGGATTCAGGTATGCAAAAAATAGTATCAACACTTTGCAATAAAATTTCTAGGTCGTGGCTGGTTACTAAAACGCTCTTTTCTTCTGAACGCACGTACTGCTGAAGCAATTCCATGATTTTTCTTTTGTTTTTGTAATCCAAAAAAGCGGTTGGTTCATCTAAAAAAACATAAGGGGTATCTTGTGCCATGGCACGCGCAATTGCTACCATTTGTCGTTCACCATCTGATATTTCTTCGGTAAATTTGTTCTGTAGGTGAAGTATGTCAACGGCTTCTAACGCCAAAATTGAAGCGTCCCTGTCTTTTTCTGTCACTTGGCCAAATCGACCTAAATAGGGAGTCCGCCCGAGCAATACATACTCTAAAACACGTAAGTGCGGAATTCCGGCAAACCGACTAGAAACGAAGGAGAATAATTTAGATCTTCTTTGGTCAAGAGTAGGTTGGATGGGCAATCCATCCATTAATATTTCACCCTCAAGGAGATCAATTTCTCCAATAACAGATTTCATAAAGGTAGATTTGCCTTTACCGTTTGCGCCAACTAATCCATATAATTCCCCTTTCCGTAAATTCAACTGCGGAATTTGAATCAGTGGATTGACGTATCCTATTTTTGCATTTCTCACCTCTATCATGCCAATCGTTTAATGATGAAATAAATAACCATTGGGGCTCCTATAATGGAGGTAATAGCGTTTATAGGCAAAGGAGTGATAAAACTTAAAAGTTCAACACAAATATCACAAATCAGTAAAAACACAACTCCGCCTAATAAGCACGCGGGAATTAGAATTCTATGATTTTGAGTTTTGAATAAAATTCGAATTAAATTGGGTACGGCCAAACCAATAAAAGCTATGGGCCCGCAAAAAGCCGTTACAAGTCCGGTAAAAAGAACGGTCGCACAGATGATTCCTATTCTGCTCTTTCGTACGTTTATTCCCAATAAAGAGGCTTCTTTTTCTCCCAAAATTAGAGCGTTCAGTGATTTGCTATAGTACATTGTTACTAGCAATGCCAGCAGATAAAAAAGAAAAATCACACCCAATTGTCCAAATTGTACGTTTTGCAAAGAACCCATGGACCACAAAGTGAATAGTTTTAAAGAATTGGCTTCGCTAACTGATTGTAAAATTGAAACCAAGGCGCCTGTGAAACTTCCAATCATAATACCAACCAATAAAAGAGATAAGGAGTTTCGAAGAAAATTCGCTAGAAATAATATCAAAACCGCAAAAATCCCAGCTCCAATCAAGGCAGAAAAAATTAAACCGAAATCATTTCTAACGAAGGTCCAGCCCGACAAAACAGACAGTGCTACCAATAAACTCGAGCCTGAATTTATTCCCAACACATAAGGTCCAGCGAGTGGGTTTTGAAACAAGGTTTGCATCATCAATCCAGCTAAGGAAAGTGAAGAACCTGCAATAAAACACATAAATAAGCGCGGAATTCTAAATTCCTTGAGGATTACGTGTTCAATTTTGTCAGGATCAAAATCAAATAAAAAAGTGTAGAAATCTGAAGATGAAACGAATATTTCGCCAAGTAGCACATGCAGAATACTTAAAATAAAAATTCCAAGGGTAATCCCCATCCATATCCAATTTCTGCTCAAAGTCATTATTCTACGAGATGATAAAAATGAAGCTTTTCAATATTTTTTCCAGAAAAGATACGAATGTAATCTTCTAAAACCTTGTGGGGTTCTATTGCGCTCATTTCCCAAAATCGGTTACCCGATCTGGAATAATCATATATTTTTCCAGTTTTAAAAACAGACATGTTTTGCAATTTGGGATTTGACGCTACCATCATTTTTTTCGTTGGAATACCGGTATTGAGCCAAAATTCTACATTTTTACTATCGGCTATTATTTTTTCAAAACTTAGCTGAACAGAGCCGGTTCCTTTGGTTTTTCGGTAAACATACTCGGCTCCTGCATCTTTCATTAATGTAGCTTGATAACTTTCACCTGCCGGTGCGTTCCATTGGTCGCCCCACATATTGCCACTGATAACCTTGGCTTTGCGATTAGTAGATACTACTTGCAGGTCGAGATATTTTTCTTTTAAGTCCTCAAAAATTGCGTGAGCTTCGGCTGGCTTGCCCATTAGATAGCCAAAAACTAAAATCCATTCAGCCTTTCCCAGTGGATGACTTTCTCTCCAGTCGTAATTCACCAAACAATCAATACCGATTTTATTCAAGGTTTTGGCATGTTGAAATTCTTTTCCGAATCCAGAATAAAATATGGCTTGACATCCAGATTTCACTAGACTTTCAACGGGTATTTGCATTTCTTCGCCAAGCTCTAGTACTTTTTTATCCTGAACGTTTTTCAGAAGTTCAGAATTGTAGATATACAACGAATTTGAGACAGCTCCAATTCGATCGATTAAGTTTAGTTTTTGCATCATTCCTACGTGGGTGGCTGATAGGCATGCAACTTTTAGCAATGGGTCCTTAGGATTGATAACAATAGTTTGCTCTATTTTCTTCGTTTCTGGTGATAGTATTTGGAGAATCGTTTGCCCGTCCTGTTGAATCAATTGAAAAAAGTCAGCGTACTGAACTAAATTCTTATTGGAATTTAATTCAGAACTTGAATTAGATTCTTGACAGCTAAAAAGAAGAAGGAGGGAAAGAATTATTAGATGTTTCATTGAAAAAAAGAAGTAAAATTGCGAAAAAAAAGCCGATTCTTACGAACCGGCTTCTTTAAATATAGGTGGAAATTACTCTCCAACAACTTCAATTTTGAAAGTCGCTCTAACACCTTTGTGGATGTTTGCTTCACCTTCATAAGAACCAACCTCACGGATAGGATCTTGTTTAATTTTTAATGCTTTACGGTCGATATCGAAACCTTCTTTCTTCAAAGCTTCAGAAATTTGAACCGTATTTACTGAACCAAAAATCTTACCGTTCTCACCAGCTTTCGTAGCGATAGTGATACTGAAATCGTTCAATTTAGCACATACTTCTTCAGCCTCTGCTAATATTTTAGACTCCTTGTGAGATCTTTGTTTCATTGTTTCAGCATGTGCTTTCTTTGCAGAGGCAGTAGCCAAAACCGCGTATCCTTGAGGAATCAAGAAATTGCGACCATAACCTGGTTTTACACTAACTAACTCGTCTTTAAAGCCAAGTTTGTCAACTGTTTTTTTAAGAATTACTTCCATGTTTGAATATTTTTTTGACGTTAATCTTATCTCATCATATCAGCCACATATGGAAGAACTGCGATGTGACGAGCTCTTTTAATGGCTTTGTTGACTCTTTTTTGATATTTTGCTGAAGTACCAGTGATACGACGTGGTAAAATTTTACCTTGTTCGTTCAATAATTTCAACAAAAAGTTAGCGTCTTTGTAATCAATAAATTTAATACCGCTTTTTTTGAAACGGCAATATTTGTCTTTTTTAATGTCGATGTTAATCGGCGTCAAATAACGGATATCATTTTGTGACATACTCTTCGTTTTTTTTAGATGATAAATTAAGCTTCAGCAGGTGCAGCTTTCGCTTGACCCATTTTAGAACGACGTTTCCCAGCATATTCTAAGTGATCTTTGTCCATTTTGATAGTCAAAAATCGCATAACACGCTCGTCACGCTTTAACATCAATTCGAAGTCAGCAATCACTTGCGCGTCCGCTTCAAATTCAGTTAAAAAATAAAATCCAGTAGATTTTTTCTGGATTGGGTACGCCATTTTGCGTAATCCCCAACTCTCTGAGTGCTTAATTTTACCGCCCCAAGTTTTAATCTCGGACTCGAATTTCTGCACTGCTTCCTTTGCCTGGTCTTCAGACAAAACGGGAGTTAAAATGAAAACAGTTTCGTAAGAATTCATGTTTTGTGAATTAATTATTAATTTTTAAGGGTGCAAAGATACGTAATTAATTCAATAAAACATAGGTGCGACTTTCTTCTAGCAAAAATATAGTTTAGCCTTGACCACCTGTAATTTCTTAACGTATAATTAAGCAACGATTTTTGACCTAAACTGACCTTTGTAGTTTATGATCATAAGTCGCCGGCTTTACAATTAAGTCCAAAATTATTTTATTCTCTTTGTATGTCCTACTTTTGTGAAAAAAAATCTTTGCATTTTCTATTCTCACTCCATACTTTTTTGAATTTTAAGTTTCCCATCCTTTTAGTGGTGTTCTCGATAATTTTGTCCTGTGAAGACAATAAAGAGTTGATGCTTTCCTCAAAACCCCAAGTTAAACCAACCATTGAGTATAATGCCGACTTTCCAGCTCTTGAACCAATGTATTTGGCTGAGAAAAAAGCACAAATAAAGGAGGCAGTAGAGGAGGTTGTTGACACTGCGAATTTTTCTGGAGGCTTATTAATCGCGAAAAACGGGCAGATTTTGTACGAAAATTACTTTGGATTTAGTAGTTATAAACTGGGGACATCCATAAAGGAAACCACTCCACTTCACTTGGCCTCGGTGAGTAAAACTTTGACTGCAACAGCGATATTGAGATTGGTTGATCAAGGAAAAATAAAGCTTGACATGGCAGTTAATGAGTATTTGAAAGATTTCCCTTATCCAGAAATTACCGTTCGTCATCTGTTGAATCATCGCAGTGGGTTGCAGAAATATGAATATTTTACGGACAGCGATAAAATTTGGGGAAGAAAAAAATTACTTCAAAACAGCGATATTTTGGCATTGTTTATAAAACATGATTTACCACTGTATTTTAAGCCCAACTCTAAATTCACTTATACGAACACCAATTTTGCAATGTTGGCGCTGATCATCGAAGAAATAACTGGTAAAACCTATGCTAAAGCAATGAATGACTTGGTGTTTATGCCTTTGAAAATGGAAAACACATTTGTTTTTAATTTGAAAAAAGATAAATACAAAAGAAGCCAATCCTACAGTAGTAGATACGAAAAACAACCCTTTAACAACTTAGATGCAGTGTATGGGGATAAAAACATTTACTCTACGCCTCGCGATATTTTGAAATACGACTTAGCGATGTACAACGATGATTTTTTATCGGCAAATTTAAAAGAGGAGATGTATCGAGGGTACAGCTACGAAAGACGTGGCGTGAACAACTACGGCCTCGGTATACGTTTGAAAGAGTGGGAAAATGGTTCACGTCTTTTGTATCACCACGGTTGGTGGCACGGAAATACATCGACATATGTTACAATGAAAAGCGATACAGTGACCATTATTGGTTTATCCAACAAATTCAGTCGAAGAATTTACCATTTGAATAAGCTGAGTGCAATTTTCCGTCCGCAGAAAGGAGGTAGCCTTATCGAATAATTTATTCCACCAGGGATTGCAGTGGATAGCCCACAGCGACAAAGGAGCGAGGACTAGGAATGGAAAGCCCGGCGCTTGCGGGTGGCAAAATGATCTTTCTTTCAATTGAACAATTTCCTATTCTTTTTATAGCAAGTTGCAACTATGATATTCAACTAAAATTCCGTAAATTCGCGACACGAAAAAGACTTTAATAATAAATAAAAACAAGGCTAAAAACATGGTATTCGATTTAGACATGATCAAAAAGGTCTACGCACAGTTTCCGGGACGTATAGAAGCGGCTCGTAAAGTGGTAGGTCGTCCGCTGACATTAACAGAAAAAATATTGTACGCTCACCTATGGGATGGCAACGCAACTGAAGATTTCCCAAGAGGAAAAGCGTATGTTGATTTTGCACCGGATCGTGTTGCTATGCAAGATGCAACTGCACAAATGGCCTTGTTGCAATTCATGCAAGCTGGAAAAGCGAAGGTGGCTGTGCCATCTACCGTTCATGCGGATCACTTGATTCAAGCAAAAATTGGTGCTTCTGTGGATTTGCAAGAATCTTTGAACAAAAACAACGAAGTATTTAACTTCTTGTCCTCTATATCCAACAAATACGGTATCGGATTCTGGAAGCCAGGAGCAGGTATCATTCACCAAGTAGTTTTGGAAAATTATGCTTTCCCTGGAGGAATGATGATTGGAACTGACTCACATACTGTGAACGCAGGTGGATTGGGAATGATTGCTATTGGTGTTGGTGGAGCTGACGCAGTAGACGTAATGGCCGGAATGGCTTGGGAGTTGAAATTCCCGAAATTGATCGGTGTTAAATTGACAGGTAGCTTGAACGGATGGACTTCTGCAAAAGACGTTATCTTGAAAGTTGCGGATATCTTAACTGTAAAAGGTGGTACTGGTGCTGTAGTTGAATACTTCGGTGACGGAGCAATTAACTTGAGTGCAACTGGTAAAGGAACGATTTGTAACATGGGTGCTGAGATTGGAGCAACGACTTCAACTTTCGGTTACGATGATTCCATGAGAAGATTCTTAAATGCTACGGGTCGTGCTGACGTTGTTGCTGAAGCAGACAAAATTGCTGAACACTTGACAGGTGATGCTGCAGTATATGCTGATCCAGAGAAATATTTCGACCAATTGATTGAAATCAATCTTTCTGAGTTGGAGCCACATGTGAATGGACCATTTACGCCAGACCGTGGAACGCCAATTTCTAAATTGAAAGAAGTAGCTATTGAAAACGGTTGGCCTTTGACTATTGAGTGGGGATTGATTGGATCTTGTACGAACTCTTCTTACGAAGATATTTCTCGTGCAGCGTCTATCGCGGCTCAAGCAGCAGAAAAAGGATTGACGCCGAAAGCAGAATTTGGTATCAACCCAGGTTCAGAGCAAATCCGTTACACGATTGAAAGAGATGGTTTCATCGGAACATTTGAAAAATTAGGAACAAAAATATTTACCAACGCTTGCGGACCTTGTATTGGACAATGGGACAGAGCTGGTGCGGAAAAAGGAGAGAAAAACACAATTATTCACTCTTTCAACCGTAACTTCTCGAAAAGAGCAGATGGTAACCCGAACACACATGCTTTTGTGACATCTCCAGAGATGGTCGCTGCATTGGCTATCGCGGGAACTTTGGAGTTCAATCCTTTGACAGATACATTGACAAATGACAGAGGTGAACAAGTGAAATTGGATCCACCAACAGGTCACGAATTGCCTCCAAAAGGTTTTGCTGTAGAAGACGCAGGTTTCCAAGCTCCAGCAGCTGACGGTTCAAGCGTAGTTATCGCCGTTGACCCAGAATCAAGTCGTTTGCAATTGTTGGAGCCATTCCCAATGTGGAACGGTAAAAACATCACGGGTGCAAAATTGTTGATCAAGGCAGAAGGAAAATGTACAACGGATCACATCTCTATGGCTGGACCATGGTTGCGTTATAGAGGTCACTTGGACAACATTTCAAACAACTGTTTGATCGGTGCGGTAAACGCATTCGGTGGAGCGACGAACGCTGTGAAAAACCAATTGACAGGAAAAGTTGATGAAGTGCCTAACGTTGCAAGAGCTTACAAAGCGGCAGGAGTTCCTTCTGTTGTTGTAGGTGACCACAACTACGGTGAAGGTTCATCTCGTGAGCACGCGGCAATGGAGCCACGTCACTTGGGTGTTTGCGCGGTAATCGTTAAATCTTTCGCTCGTATCCACGAAACAAACTTGAAGAAACAAGGTATGCTTGGTTTGACGTTTGCTACTGAAGCAGATTATAACAAGGTACAAGAGGCTGACACGATGAACTTCATTGATTTGGCTGACTTTGCACCAAACAAGCAATTGACTTTAGAATTGGTACATGCAGACGGATCGAAAGATGCGATCAAATTGAACCATACGTATAACGCTCAACAAATTGAGTGGTTCAAAGCTGGTTCAGCATTGAACTTGATCAAATTGGAGAACGCTAAGAACTAAAAATTTGTAAAATTTAATAGGCAAATCCACTCGCCCTGAAGCGAGTGGATTTTTTATTTGATTTCAATTAAATTTTAAACTCCAATTCTCACACAACCCTATTCGATAACTATACGTATATCCATTGCTAAAACAACTTTACCTACGCAAAACAAACAATGTATAAATGCGTGTATTAATTTTATTTTTATTCCTCCACTTATTTTCTTTCAGTCAGTATGAAAACTATACTTGGCCAATTGGAGCAAAAGATTTGGTCACTTTTGATACCTTATCAAAAATGCCGACGGACAACCAGCGAATTGCAAATCCAGATTACACCTTAGAAGGAGTGGCTGTTGCTAATGATCCAAAAACAGGAAAATTACTTTTTTATCAAGACGGTCATCAGGTATTTACTAAGAACAGTGTAGTAATGCAAGGTGGAACTGATATAGGCGGTAAAATTCAGGGTTCTACAGGTCAAGGAGCAGCAATTTATTCAATTCCGGATTGTACCAACAAAAGATTTATCGTTTTTTCGAATGATGCCGACCACTCGGTGGTGCCCTTTAAAAATGGGAAATTGTACTTCAGTATTGTGGATATGAGCAATGGTACTGGGGTGGTTACGCAAGCGAAAACACTAATTCGTTCGGATTTGGATGAAGGGATGATTGTTGTTAATGATTATGCCCTTGGAAAATCGTGGTTGGTCGCAAAATTAATGAATGAAAATAAATTCGTTTCGATTCCACTTTCGGCTGTTACAACTGATTTAGGGAATACCAATAATCACGTTATTTCAACTTTCTCAACCGCCAATGGTAGAGAGTTAAAAAGTATTTATACCTTAAGTTACAACCCAAAAAGAAAGTTGATTGCTATGTCAGGATTTTTACCCGCAGCAACAGTTTCGACAATTCAGTTCAACCCTTCAACAGGTGTGCTTTCAAATTTTTCATACGTCGATGAGCAAGCCTTGAATAATCAAGGAAATGCACAGCAAAGTATGATCGCTGATGTTTGTTGGTCGCCTGATGGAAGTAAGTTATATGCACTAACGCAGAAAAATTTATGTCTTTATCAGTATGACTTTAATAATAGTAAAAGTCGAACTTTGCTGATTTCCGACCCTCAGAGTATAGACAATGGTGGGATGAAAATTGATCCGAGTGGTAAAATTTGGGTGATCAATAATACACTACCTGTAAATCCAACAGCTCCTGCGAGTTCTTTTTACATTTCGAGAATTCATAATCCAAACGCTGCTGGTGGTGCTTGCAATTTAATTATGAACGACTTTTTTCTCTTTTCCAACGGATATTTTTATTTCCCTCAGCATACTGAGTATGATCCAACGCCAATAAAAGCTGACCTGTCCCTTTCTGGAAATCAGACCATTTGTGAGAACGATACTTTACAGTTAAGTGCTTTAAATGGTGTTTCTTGGTTGTGGTCGAATGGGGAAAGTACCGCTACGATTGAAATCTCAAGTGCTGGTTCTTACTCCTGTTTTGTCACTTTGATGAATGGATGTACCGTGAATTCTGAAACGATAAATGTGTCTGTTCTTTCGACACCAACTGTCGACGCGGGTCTAGATCAAACGGTTAGTTGCGGTCAGAAAGTAGATTTAAAAGCCACAACTGTCGGTAATAATGCATTACAATGGCAAGGGAACAATATGGCTGGTCCGGATTATTTTCAAGTGGGTCAAGGAATGTATACCGTCTTAGCCACAAGTGTGGATGGTTGTAGGAGTGTAGACTCAGTTCAAGTGATGGAGACAAACAACAGTTTAAATATTCAATTGAATGGAGGGTTGATTTGTTTAGGAGATTCCATTTTTTTAAATCCAAAAGTGACCGGTGGATCTGGTAATTTGAGTTATTTATGGAACAATGGCAGCACTACGTCGACGATTCAAGTTGCACCGAAATCAAACATGAATTACAATTTGATTGTTCAAGATAATACGACTCAATGCACAGACTCAAAATCAGTTTTGGTGGAGGTAGATAGTATTGTTGTTCAATTAAATCAATCTGTAGATGTAGCTATTTGTGAAGGAGATTCGGTTCAAATATCGACTACCTTTAATTCGAACTACACTTACAACTGGAATTTTGGCTCGCCTGATCAATCTTCCGTATCTGTGAAAAACGAAGGCCAATATTTTGTGACAGTTTCTAATGGTTTTTGCACCTCAAATTCGGATACACTTATCGTTGGTTTCAAACCTACTCCTTTTGCTGATTTTTATGTGAATGAGTTTAATGAAGCTCAATTAAACGAAGAAATTTTTTTTACGAATGAATCCACTTTTCCTTTTGGTTCAAGTTTACTTTGGAGCATGGGAAATGGGGCAACGAGCAAAGAAACAAACCCATCAACAATCTATACCAACCCAGGAAGTTACTTCGTTCAATTAACGATAGTAGGTCCCAATGGCTGTCAATCAAATCGCGGTCAAATTGTGGATGTTCATAGAGGTGTTGAAGACGTAACTGTATTCGTTCCAACGGCATTCACTCCTAATGGTGATGGCTTGAATGATGTGTTAAAGGTGCAAGGAATTCATATTCGTTCAGTTGACCTATTGATTCACGATCGTTGGGGAAAGCTGTTATTCTATTCACCGAATCAATTAGTAGGCTGGGATGGGACAGACTTTGATGGGACAGAAATGCCGACGGGAATGTATGTTGCCTCTTTTATAGTAAAAGGGGATGATGAAAAAATCAGAAAATTTGGTCAAACCGTTTTTCTACAAAGAGAATAGGAGTAAAGCTTTCACTTTACCCCTTTTATCCTCCTAAAATTTGAATATAGCGCTCAATTGCATCCAACTCTGCTTTTGCGATGAGTAGCAGAAAAGAATCCTTTCCTTTTCCAACTTGTACCTTTTCTAGGGCATTGTAATAGGAAGTTCTACTTTCAAAATCACCTTTTAAATTGGCAATGACAAATCCATTTTGCAATAAAATAAAATTCATTACCAATCGAGAGGTGCGGCCATTTCCATCAATAAATGGATGTATAGTAACCAAACGCTCGTGCATCTCAGCGGCCAATAAAACAGGGTGCAAACGATTTTTATTTTGGTTGTACCAAATAAAATAATCCTCCATTTGCTTTGGTACTAGATAAGGCTGCGGTGGCGTGTGTGCACTTCCTTTAATCATTACTTGAACGTTTCTGTAACGACCGGCCATTTCCGAATCTATACTCTTCAAAATTAAGTGATGCACTTGCAAAACATCTCGCTCTGTTAATTGATGCTCTTTGGAAAGTAAATCCTTAATAAACTCAATAGCTTCAGTGTGATTGATAGCCTCCAAATGCTCACGCATGGATTTACCTGAAATGGTAAGCCCTTCATTTACAACCAAGTCTGTTTCTCTGAGCGTTAAGGTATTTCCTTCTATTTTGTTGCTTTCAAAGGTGTACTCCATTTCAAGAGCCTGAGCAATTTTATAGCTATCATACTTTCTTAGGCTTTGTAAAACTTCCTTTTTTTCATCAATTTGAGTGAGTAAATCATATATTTCTTCGGATACTTCCATATCCGTTTTTGGGAAATATCGAGCCGCACGCTCGTTTAAAAGCTGTAATGTTTCTGATAAAAATGGCTCGTTTTTAACTTCATTCCAAATCTTCTCCTCCAACCACGCCATCATTAAATCCTTGAATGGAATCTCTAGAAAATTAGAAAGTGCTTGTAACTGTGTTTTAGTTGGTAATCGAGCTCCACTTTCGAATTTACTGATTAAGGCTTGATCTATTGATAGCGCTTCAGCAACTTCTCGAATTCGTAAGTTTTTGTTTTTTCTCGCTTGTTTCAATAATGCCTCCATAACTTGACAATTTAATTCATGACAAAGTTAGTCATTTTTTATTGGTTTTAAAACTTTATTTTCAACTGATATTTGCGCAATAAATTAGGTAAAGTACCTAGATCAAACTGTGCTGATTTTACTTTGTTTTGATCCAAATCAAGTTGTATATTGGATGAGGTTCGGAAATCACATTTTTCTAAATTGGCCTGTATAAATACGGCTCCTTGTAATTCACAGTCGTTAAAAGTAGCGCTACTTAAGTCGGTTTCAGTAAAATCTACTTCTTTCATTTCACACGTTTGAAATGTGGTTTTGGATAGGTTGACTTTATAAAACAAGCTCTGGCTGAGTAAACAGTTTTCAAAATGAACTGAAAAGTTAAATGGATTGCAATGGTCGAATGGTAAACCTAGCATTTTGCATTGTTCAAAATGTACGTCTTGAAAAGAAGTATCGGTGAGTTTAACTAAGCTCAAGTTACATTCTTCAAACCTACAATCTATGAATTTGATTTTGGAAAAGTTAGCTGCGTTGAAATCACAGTCTAAAAAGTGACAGTGTTCATAACGCTCAAATTCCATCCTAACACCACTTTCAGCGCTAAAATCTATTTTCTCGAACGATTGGTCTTCGCAATAGGTCATTTTAAGTATGATTTTCTAGATGTAAAAGTATTCAATCTTTGTTCTATGCCGCTAAATACAATTAATTTCAACTCCATTTCTTCCAAAACAATAAGGACTAAAATCTTCCTTTTAGCCATCGTGAGCCAGTGTCTTTGTTTTCCATACGCCGACACTGGCTTTTTATTAACCACAAAGCCTTCATCAAGCATTTCCCATTTACCCCTAAACCAAGGTCCACCCAATAGTGTGTTTTTTACAAAAAATATTTTATCTTCGAAACAGATAAACACTATTCCGTTCATCGAATTTTTTTTCTGGGATTAACTGCTTGTAAGAGATTGTTGGTCGATTTATGGATTGTTTATCATTGACTTATACTTGATAAATAACAGGGAAATGAAAGTTGAAGGAGGTGTTTTTAAATTTTTGAGTTGCGTTTAGTGACTTGTTACCAGCAATTCCCCCTGTCCCCCGAAAAAGGACTGACTTCCCAAGCTAACGGAAAGGTGGAAAAATTGAATAAAAAACAATGAAAATGACAATGAGTATATATTTTATATCTATCTCATTTTCATAACATTATAAAAACGTTAGTCATTATCGAAAAACTAATGAAAGGAGTAACATTAATCTTTGCATTGATTCAAATGAACTGTTGGGGGCAAAAGGACTCAATAATAGATCATCGTGATAATGAAAAGTATGCAGTTGTAAACATTGGTAATTCAATCTGGTTTTTAGACTATTTACGCTATAAATCAGAAAACGCATTTTTTAATACTGATACAGATAAATTAGAGAGAATAGAGGTGAATTATTACCCTAATTCAGAATTAAAAACGGCTTGTCCGACCGGCTGGCACGTTGCAACCATAGATGAATGGGAAGCCTACATTGACACTTTACAATTTCGATATTCGATTGATGACATGCAGATTAAATATGACACTTTGCCTGCTCCTAATAATTCAATAATTGTAAGTATTGATTCATTGAGCATATTTTCTGATACAACGCTAAACTTAAAACCCGTAGGTTGGGTGGAAGGAAAAGAAATTACGAATAAAGAAACCTTAACTATTTGGATAACATACCCGAATTCAGAGGATTCCAAGTATCACATTCACATAAGTGATAATGAATACATTAAGCATACTCATAAACACAACATTATAGATAAAAGGAAAAAAACACGGCAATTTGCAATTCGTTGTGTTGCTGATTAAAATAGTGCTGGTAACAATGCCTACGCGCAACAAGGGGCTTTGTACTAAAACAACATTTTGTGCAGAAATGTGAGAGCGCCAATAGAACCATACCCATAAAATCCCAAAATAATATTTGCAAAATGTTACCTAATTGGCTAACTTTGTGTAATGGAAGAAGAATATATCCGCAACATCTTTTATTACAAGGATTATTATTTGGGTTTCTTTAATAAACTAAGACCGAATGTTCAAAAAAAGTTTAACTGGACATTAAAGCTTATTGCAACCATAGATAGAGTTCCTGCAAAGTACTTCAAGCATATGACAGGAACTGTGATGGGATATATGAAATAAGAGTTGAAGTTGGTAATGATATTTATAGAGTTTTCAGCTTTTTCGACAAGGGACAATTGGTAATTCTGGTTAATGGTTTTATTAAGAAAACTCAAAAGACGCCCAAACAAGAAATTGAACTAGCTGAAAAGCTTAAAAAAGAATATTATGATGAAAAAAACAACAAATAAAAACCTCACTTCATTCA
>JAHKAT010000193.1 GCA_018825925.1 Bacteroidota bacterium
CAGTTCTATTTTCAACGACTCAACCCCGCCTTGCCTTATTTCCTCAATTTTAAAGTTTCTTATTTTATGTTTTTCGATAAGAAAATCCTCTTCAGGCTCTGTATCTCTCACCCCGACAAAAAATAAATCTTCCGATTTTATGGCCGTTTCTCCAGACCGCGATTTTAAATCATTCCATTTTCGTATTAATTCGTCTGGCAATTCATTGCGCTGACAATCCTTATTGTCCTCGTTCAAGGCAATTGCTAATGGCATGCCGTGCATGTTACCCGAAGGCGTTGTATAAGGCGTGTGCAAATCGCCATGCGCATCTACCCAAATAACACCTAATCTTTTGGATGGATATTTCTTTTTTAACCCCAAAATTGTTCCAGCTGCTGAACCGTGATCTGCAGCAATAACCAATGGAAAATTATTTTTTTCTATAATGTCTTGAATAGAAACAGACAATTGATCAACAATAGTGGTTAGCCCGTCAATATATTTAGCATATTGAAATACAGGAGGTTGGTTTAATCGTTCATTGACATCCTCCAACCAATTCAAGGGATAGTTACTAAAAAATGTATCTCCAATTTTTCGAGCTGCTGTAAGTATTGCACCCGGACCTAGACTAGCGCCCCGAGTACCCGCAGTAATTTCACTGGTATTAAAAAGAATTTCAATGCTATTACTCATGAATCATGTCTATTTTAATGACAACCTTAGTTTCTGTAACAAAAATGTAAAGATATCGTTTAACACGACATGTTTACAAGTCAATTTCGTCATCTTTTCCTTCACTTTACTCCCTTCTTGTTTTCTTTAGGAGCAATATTCACTTTTATATCTAGCAATAAAGCGCTGGGACAGAAAGCTTTTGTTGGCAGATTAGAGTACCATATTAAAATGGAAAACCCTCAATTTTCTAAAGACCAACAGGTTGACACTATGGTGATTTATACCAACGACACCATTGTACGAATTGAAAGCAAATCGAAACTTGGTGAACAGGTATTAATCAAGCACTTGGTCAAACAAAAGTCGTATCTTTTGTTGAATGTGAATGATCAAAAATTTGCCATTCAAACCAATGCAGATACGGCTTTAACAAAAAACACCATCGATCAAAAAATAAAATATTATTGGTTTGGTAGCAAGAAAATTTCAGGAGTAAAGGCAAAAAAGGCCAAGATTTCTCGAAATGATTTGGATACAGCCAAAATTTTCTATTACACCAAAACCATTCGCCCCGATTTATTGAATGTATATGAAGGAGTAAAAGGCTTGCCTCTACATTATTATTTGCAACACACAGATGGCATTTACCAGTATCAATTGGTAGAATTTTCCGACCAAGCTGTAAGCAGAGATTATTCGGAATTCCTTCGGACTACAAGATCACGACTTTTGATGAATTTCTCAAAGCCATCAAGCAAGAATAAGCATCAGAATATCAGCCTATTACATTGTGAAAATGTAGTTAACACCAGTCTGTGTATATAAAAGAAATTTTCTCTCTTATGTCACCCATTTGATTTGTAAATTCGTAAGATAGCACACAACATGAGTAGCGAAAACGAAATAATCGATAAGACAGAAGCCAAAAGCAGCAATAAATCGCAAAAAAAGGCGAAAACTTCTTCAAAATCAACCAAGAATACAAAGGGTTTTACTGGACTTTCTGAAAGGTTTCAGCAAAAAAAATTCAAGAACACCCTCGCGGTGATTTTAATTTTATTTGCGGTTTATGGCTTTCTCGCTTGCATTTCCTACATTTTCACGTGGAAGGAGGATCAAGACATAGTTTTAAGTCAATCCTTTGTCGATTATTTTTTCTCTGGAAACGAAGTACCTGTAGGCAACTGGCTGGGTAAGTTTGGCGCATGGATTTCACATCTTTTTATGTATCGTTGGTTTGGCTTTACTTCTTTGGCGATTTGCCTTTTAAGTTTTTTACTTGGCGTTCGCATATTACTAAAAATAAACCTTTTACCCTTCAAGAAAACAATGGCTATATCGCTTGTTTTTATGATTTGGGGTTCCATATTTTTAGGGTACTTCGCGAGTATTCCTTCCTTTTCAGGCGGTTCGTTTGGTTTTTATATCAATAATTGGCTCACGTTGACCATCGGTAAATTCGGTGCTTTTTTATTCGTACTGGCCTTACTTTATGTAGTGGTTTTATTGCTTTTTAATCCCGATTTCGGAAAACTCTTATCCAGCGTCATGGCATGGGGTAAGGAAGGTGTAGATTCTGAAACAGAGCAAGAGGAAGACGCTGTCAATTCTATCGCTGATATCAAGGTTGTAAACACGATCAAAGACGACCAAATCAAGGAAGATCAAAAATCTGATGCCATTTCATTCGACGAGGAGGAGGATGAGCTAGCAGAGGCTGAATTAGACAATGAGATGGAAGATGATTTTGAAATTACTCTAGCAAAAGAAGAAGACCCAAAACCAACTAGTAAGAATGATGAGCTAGAAGTTGAAATTCCTAAAAACGATGAAGAGCTAAGTGAATCTGAATTAAATGATTTGCAAAAAGAATTTGGTGATTACGATCCTACCCTCGATTTGTCCAGCTACATTCTACCTCCAGTTGAATTACTTCGTGATTTTGGTCCTTCCAATATTTCAATCAATAAACAAGAATTAGAAGACAATAAAAATAAAATCGTAGAAACGCTTTCTCACTACAAAATCGATATTGCTAAAATTAAAGCTACGGTCGGACCTACTGTTACTCTTTATGAAATCGTACCTGCACCTGGGGTAAGAATTTCAAAAATAAAAAATCTCGAGGACGATATTGCACTTAGTTTGTCTGCTTTAGGAATTCGAATCATTGCGCCTATTCCAGGAAAAGGGACTATCGGTATAGAAGTGCCTAACTCCACCCCTGAAATGGTTTCTATGCGATCATTAATTGCCTCTGAAAAATTCCAAAATTCAGACATGGAACTTCCAGTGGTAATGGGGAAAACGATTACGAATGAAACCTATATGTTTGACCTCACAAAGCTCCCTCACTTATTGGTGGCTGGTGCCACAGGTCAAGGTAAATCAGTTGGATTGAATGCCATATTGATCTCAATTCTTTATAAAAAGCATCCGGCACAAGTCAAATTCGTGTTGGTCGATCCAAAAAAAGTGGAACTAACCCTTTTCAACCGAATTGAACGTCACTTTTTAGCGAAGCTACCTGGAGAAGAAGAAGCTATTATTACAGACACTTCGAAAGTGGTGAATA
>JAHKAT010000194.1 GCA_018825925.1 Bacteroidota bacterium
ATGGAATATTTCAGTGATTTTCAAATTATTGGAAAATACACCAACTGTAAAGATGCCTTAATGGGAATTTTGAAAAAAAAGCCTGTGGTTTTGTTTTTAGACATCAATATGCCCAATGAGGATGGAATTTCACTTTTGGCCCAAATTCAACATTTAAATATTAAGACCATTTTCGTGACAGCACATTCCGAGTATGCCTTGGAAGCCCTCCAACAAGGAGCTTTTGATTATTTATTAAAACCTTTGAACATAGAAGAATTAAATAGAGTTCACGACAAACTCAAAAAATTAAATCTGTCTAAAACAGAAGAGCAAAACGAACGAATACGCTTTCAGATTTCAAATAAAATATTTTTATATGAAAAAGAAGAAATAATTTATGCCAACTCACAAGGCAATTATACTACGATTGTTTCAACCAATCAAAAACCCTTGGTCATTACAAAAAATTTAAAAAAAATAGAATTAGAATATTTGGATAAGCTACCGTTCTATAGAACTCATCAGTCTTATATAGTCAATATCAATCATGTTAAAGAATGTTCAAATCTGGAGATATTACTAAGTAACGGTGATAAAGCATTAATCAGCAATAAGAATTATTCCGAATTTTCATCAATGTTAAGGTGACGTTTAAGAGTTTTTTAAATTACAATCAGCTGCAATAGCTAGCAACAAAAAGCGTCCTTTAGTTTTCCTAAAAACGAAGAACTGCATTCGTTAATCGAAGAGATTTAAAGGACTTAACCCATTTTTGTCAACATTTAATTTAATTCATGCTATTAAAAAAAAAATTATTTGTAATATTGTCCAGTCGATTTACAAGCGGCTAATCAATCCAAAACAAATACATCTCAAGATTTAAAGGATTATTCCTTTATCATTCGTTGACATTTTACATCTTATATGGATATCAAAGAATTGGAGAGCAAGAAGCTCCCAGATCTACGTGAAATTGCTAAAAACCTTGGTTTAAAACGCGTAGAGTCGCTAAAAAAAGCAGAATTAATTGATGCGATTTCAAGTGCAGACAACTCAGTTAAGTCTGAAAAAACGACTTTAGATGTCGATTCTAAATCCGTTAGTGAAGAATCTTCTAAACCTAAGAGACAGAGAGTTCGAAAGGAAGTAGAGGAATCTGAAAGCACTCAGCCCAAATTATTTGAAACTTCACCAGAAAAGGCGCAGGAAGAAAAGGCCCCTTTGAAGAAAGAACAAAGCGAACCTAAAAAGGTAGAAGATAAAGTAGAAGAAGCCGAAAAGCCAGCAGTAGTTACAACTACGACTTCAAAAGGAAATGTTTTGTTACAATCAGCTTTAGCTGCTAAACAAGCATTAGAAACTGGACGTCCAAGAGAAGAGGTAATTGAAGAAATTCTTCCTGAGAAAATAGCACAAGAAACTACTCCCGAAAAAAAGAATACTGAAAATGAGCAGCGAGAGAGGCGCCCTCATCACAATCAACAAAATAGCAATCAGAATAACAACCAGAACAACCAACGCAATAGTGGAGGGCGTCAATTGCATCAAAACAACCAAAACAATAGAAAGGAAATTGATGACGCCTACGATCTAGTTGGTATCGTTACTGCAGAAGGAGTATTAGAAGTGATTCAAGATGGATATGGTTTTCTAAGATCGTCAGATTACAATTATTTACCTTCACCTGATGATGTTTACGTTTCTCAAAGCCAAATCAAATTATTTGGATTGAAAACCGGAGATACTGTTCGTGGAACGATTCGTCCTCCAAGAGAAGGCGAAAAATTCTTCCCTTTAGTTAAAGTTGAATCAATCAATGGTCGCGACCCTAGTTATATCAGAGATCGTGTTCCTTTTCAATATCTTACCCCTTTATTCCCGGACGAGAAATTCAAATTAACTGGACACGAAAATGAATCGTTGTCCACCAGAATTATGGATTTATTTGCCCCTATTGGAAAAGGTCAACGTGGAATGATCGTTGCTCAACCTAAAACGGGTAAAACCATGTTATTAAAGGATGTGGCAAACGCAATAGCAGCCAATCACCCCGAAACTTATTTGATCGTTTTATTAATTGACGAGCGACCAGAAGAGGTTACTGACATGGCTAGAAGCGTGAAAGCTGAAGTTATTGCCTCTACATTTGATGAGCCAGCTGACAGACACGTTAAAGTGGCTAATATGGTTCTTGAGAAAGCAAAGCGAATGGTAGAATGTGGACATGATGTTTGTATTCTTTTGGATTCAATTACACGTTTAGCTAGAGCTTACAACACCGTTTCACCTGCATCTGGAAAAGTACTTTCTGGTGGTGTTGATGCCAACGCATTGCACAAGCCAAAAAGATTCTTTGGTTCGGCTCGTAAGATTGAAAATGGAGGTTCACTATCGATAATCGCTACAGCACTTACTGATACAGGATCTAAAATGGACGAAGTTATTTTCGAAGAATTCAAAGGAACTGGTAATATGGAATTGCAGTTGGATCGTAAAATTTCAAATAGAAGAATTTATCCTGCTATCGATATTTTAGCTTCTGGTACTCGTCGTGAAGACTTGCTAGTCGGTAAAGATGTTCTTCAAAGAATTTGGTTACTTCGTAAATTTATTGCGGATATGAATCCAATTGAAGCGATGGAATTCGTGAAAAATCACATGAATAATACACGTAGTAACGAGGAGTTTTTGGCTTCTATGAACGGTTAAAATATGAGTGAATCTGTAAAAGTAGGCTTAGGGTTTGGATTGCTTTGGGCATTAATCAAAACTGTATTTTATCTAATTGATCCTTTGATGGCTGTTTCGCCTGCGATATATGCAAATATATTTCTTTTGCTTTGCGCGATTTCAATTGGACTTTATCGCGTTATGATCAAGGAAACAATAGAGAGTAATTTATTGAATGACATCAAAAATGGCATGAAATCAGGCCTTAGTTACACGGTTGTTGTTGCTATTTTTATTTATCTATTCTATGCCGTTTTCAATCCCGGATACAATAGACATCAAATTGCCGAAGCAGAGGCAACAATTGAAAAAATGGTTAACAATCCGTCGGATTTGGCAAAATTAAAGGAAGCAAATGAAGCCTTCGAATTAAAAGGAAAAGAAGAAATTTTAGCAGAATTAAAAAAAGGACCAAAAAGCTTCTTTAATGCTGGCTCTACATTTACCTTATCCTTACTAGCGATGCTTTTGTTGTCTACTTTGTATAGTATTTTTGTGAGTTTAGTTTTTCGAAAGATCGTATTCAAGAAGACCTAGATTAATTATCCGCAACTTTACCAGTAGAAATTTTAGAGATAAAAAAAGGCAGCAAATAAAATAATTTGCTGCCTTTTTAAGTTTAATGTCTTGTGGTAAAGTTGCGGATACTAGTTTTGTAAGAAATCCATATCTCCCTGCTTCATCGAGCCGTAAGCCTTCGCCAAATAAGCCAACATCATCCGCATAGCGTCAAACGCCTCTTCTGATTCAGCACTAATTTCCTTGCCTTGAAGTTTTAACAACAACTTCATATAAAGAGCGTGAAATGCAATTTCCACGTGGTTCTTTTCTTTTAAATTTGATCTGTCCTTAAACTCCTCAATAAATGGATTTGCTCGTTCAAAAATATCTTTGTACTTGTGGTCACCTGTCAGATTTATCAAGGTATTGTGCAAATAACTTATTTCCATCAATATCTCTTGTAATTCAAGCAAATGTCCCGATTTTTCAATCTTCTGAGAGATCATTTTTTGAACCAAATCTTTATACCATTCTCTATAAGATGAAGTAAAACTAGAGTTCGAAATTGTTTTTTGAACATATACTTCCATCAAAGTATCCAAATCAAATTTGTAAGCTCGAATGATATCCTCAACCTGGTACATGTATAAAACATACTCAGCGATGTTCTCTTTAAGCTTTTGTTGCGCTATTAGCATTATAGGATTTGTCGTTTTTGAGAATTACTTCCCCATGTCTTGTTTAATTTCTTCCTCTCTAGCATTTAAGTATTCAATAAATTCTTTGGTAACATCCATAGAACCATTGATATAGGCCAATTGTCCACCTTTTGCTTTTATCAAAAGAATATCTAAATTATTGGCTTCGCTAAACATTTTACTGTACGACTCCACTTTCTTATTTAAATCATCCATTTTTTCGTAAGCTTCTTTCTCAAGCTGACCGCCATTTTTTTGCTGAAACTCGACAATAGATTGCTCTTTCATCATGGCTTCTTCTTGAATTCTTTGCAATTGAATTTGAGACAATAATCCTTGTCGATTTCTTTCATCATTTCTTTTCAGAAACTCTTGATAATCTCTCGTCATTTGGTCCACTTTTCCCTGAAAAGCTTTTTGTTTTTTCTCTAAAGCAGTCTGTTGATCTTTAAAATACTTAAACTGTGCACTCAATGAGTCTTGATCGTAATATCCTATTTTCAATGTACCAACAGACTTCTTCTCCACCTTTGCAGGAGTGGTTTGTTTGGGTGTTGTTTCTTTCGAACTACACGCTGCAGCTATTATTAAAACACCGATGATAAATAAATTTTTCATATTTCCTTTCTTAAGTAATGTTATTTGTGTTTTTTACAGTGAATGCCTCTTCCCAATCTGTACGCATGGAGATAAATCGGTGCAAACAATTCGTTAAAAGTGTAGGAGTAATCATACTTTGAACATCTGCCAGCGACATGACATCTATTTCACCAATTTTAAAAATTTGTTCAAACTGACCCAGTTCAATTTTCAATACATATTTTTGGTTGTAGTTGAAAATGGCAATTTTGTATTTTTCGTGTGGAATTTCTGCTACTAATCTCATTTTACATATTTCTTCTATACTGCCCTCCTACTTCAAAAAGTGCATTTGTAATTTGTCCTAATGAAGCGTATTTACAAGTCTCCATTAATACTTCGAACATATTATTATTTTGAATCGCAGCAATTTGAACCTTTTTCAACCACTCCTGTGTTTTGTCCTCATTGCCTTTTTGAAGGTAAGCCAACATTTCAATTTGATATTGCTTTTCCTCCTCCGTAGCACGAATTACCTCTTTCGGTAAAACAGTTGGTGAACCTTTCGAGCTTAAGAAGGTATTTACACCAATAATTGGAAATTCACCCGTATGCTTCAAAGTCTCATAATACAACGATTCTTCCTGAATTTTCGAACGTTGATACATGGTTTCCATAGCTCCTAATACACCACCACGCTCCGTAATTCGGTCAAACTCCGTTAAAACAGCTGCTTCAACTAAATCAGTTAACTCATCTATAATAAACGATCCTTGTAATGGATTTTCATTTTTCGCTAAACCTAACTCTCTATTAATAATCAACTGAATCGCCATTGCTCTTCTCACCGATTCTTCAGTTGGTGTTGTAATCGCCTCATCGTAGGCATTCGTGTGAAGAGAGTTACAATTGTCGTAAATCGCATACAAAGCTTGTAAAGTTGTTCGGATATCGTTAAAATCAATCTCTTGAGCATGTAACGAACGACCAGAAGTTTGAATGTGATATTTCAACATTTGGGCTCTTGGATTGGCTGCATATTTCTTAGCCATTGCTTTGGCCCAAATTCTTCGTGCAACTCGACCAATTACGGCATATTCTGGGTCAATTCCATTACTAAAGAAGAAGGATAAATTAGGTCCAAAATCATTGATGTCCATTCCTCGACTCAAGTAATACTCTACATATGTAAAACCATTTGCCAAGGTGAACGCTAATTGCGTAATTGGATTGGATCCTGCTTCTGCAATATGATATCCTGAAATTGATACGGAGTAAAAATTTCGAACATTTTTATTGATGAAATATTCTTGCACATCCCCCATCAAACGCAAAGCAAATTCTGTAGAGAAAATACAAGTGTTTTGAGCTTGGTCTTCTTTCAAAATATCCG
>JAHKAT010000195.1 GCA_018825925.1 Bacteroidota bacterium
TGCCTTCTAAGCAGTAGGTCTTTGGTTCGAATCCAAACGGGGTCACTCTGACAGAAATGCTTGCCTGATAAGGTGAGCATTTTTTAATTACAGCAAGTCCAAACGAAGTTTGAGTGAGCTCGTAATTAAAAAATGCTCATGACCGACAGAAGGAAGGGAGTAGCATGCTTGTCCACTGCACGTCGACCCATTTTGGTTCATAAAATAATCCTTAACTTTCAGTGAGTCCAAACGCAATTGGAGTGATTATCTTTTTTGGAGCCAACTACCAACCAAGTGAAACGTTTTGCGTGATTGTATCACAATTCTAAAGGATTTATCCTTCTATAATTGCTTTTTTTGCGCACCTTTGAATAAATTCGATTAAAACCAAATCTGTGAAAAATTTTGAAGCTTTAGGAATCAATAAAAAATACATTCAAGCACTTGATGAACTGGGGATTAAAACTCCTACAGAAATTCAAAACAAGGTGATTCCTTTATTGCTACAAGAAGATTGCGATATGGTTGGCCAAGCGCAAACTGGTACTGGTAAAACAGCCGCTTACGGCTTGCCTTTGTTGGAGAAAATGGATTCAAATATCAATGATATTCAAGCATTAATACTTTGTCCGACCAGAGAACTTGGTCAGCAGGTGGCAAAACAATTGTTTCGTTTCACAAAACATTCGGATCAAATTTTCACGGAAGCTGTTTATGGTGGTGAGAAAATTGAAAAGCAAATTGCTGCACTTACACGTCCCACTCATATTGTAGTGGCTACGCCAGGTAGATTGATCGATTTGGTAAAACGAAAAGCAATTGATTTAAGAAACGTACACACCATCATTTTGGATGAGGCAGATGAAATGTTGAGCATGGGTTTTAAAGCGGAATTGGATGAAATTTTAACCTTCTTACATTCTTGTAAAAACAAATGGTTGTTCTCAGCAACGATGCCAGACGGAATTCAGAGCATCGTAAAAAAACACATTCGTCCGGATGCTCATCAAGTTAAAACAAGTGGTAAAACAATCGTGAACAATCAAATAAAGCACGCCTATATTTTGTGCGAAGAAGATGATAAATTAGCGATTTTACTTTCCTTGATTTTCGAGGAACACAAAAACCAAGGTTTGATATTTTGTAGAACTAAAAAAGCCGCTCAAGTAGTTGCTAAGCAATTGATTTCCAAAAACATTTCTGCAGATAGTTTACACGGAGATTTATTACAAAAGGAGCGCGATAAAGTAATGCGAGCATTTAAAAATGGGAAAACTCAAATTTTAGTTTCTACCGATTTGGCTGCACGTGGAATTGATATTGATGGCCTGGCCTATGTCGCACATTATCAACTCCCTGAAAGCGACGAATACTACACCCACCGAAGTGGTCGAACGGCTAGAGCTGGAAAAGAAGGACTTTCATTGGTCCTTGCAACCGCAAAAGACGTGAAAACCATTCGTGATTACGAACGCACCTTGCGTATTTCCTTCAAACAAATTAGAGAGTCTAAGAAAAAATAAGAACTACAATTTAACTCAATTTTCAAACAAGAAATAAGCTATTTATCATTCTAAAGTTGTCCGAGAACCACACCTAGCCATTCAAGAAATTATTCAAACAGAAAATAATTTCCCTGAACGTACCAGGCATCTTTAAATTCCCCAGCTCGATATTCACTAACCATGGTCAACATTTCGCTTCTACTTGTTTTTTTGGGGCCAACAATATGAATCCAATTTTTATTTTTATCTGATAAAACCTCAACTATTTTATCTGGATGTTGTTGTTTCCATATTAAAACGGATGTTTCATTTTTAAAAGAAGCTAAGATTATATAGAATTCTTCCTGTTTCACGTTCGCCTCTCCCCTAAACTCTAATTGATCAGTTGTTATATTAGTGAAGTTTTTACAGTTCTGTATATTTAGCCTTAGACCACTTATCAGGCTATCCTTAAGATCATTTGAATACTGCAAAGAGTCTAATTTGATTCTCAACATCTCAAAAGACTCTGCGTTCATTTCATCATTCGGCGTTTTTGTTAACGCAATTTCGAGTGAATCCAATTTGTTATTCAGCTTACTTATTTTCGACGATCCGTTGTAAATTTGAGCATAAACGGTAAGATTAAAGCCAAGTATGGCTAAAATTAGAAAAGGATTATTTGTTCCCATACTTTTTTTCTAATTGGTTTATTTGTGAAGAGATTTCTTTTAGCATTTTATGAACTTCTTTTTCATTTTTCGGATCTTGATTTAAAACCTCAGCTTCTTTCAATTTTGTTCGTACTTGTTGAATTTCGAATTTTATTTCTTCTATACTTTCCGAATTACTTTGTGTCGTCAAAACTTTGTTCAGTCGATCGAATAAATTTATCAAATTTTCTTCTGGTTCGTCAGCCAAATTAATCCTAGTTCGCGATTTTTTAAACTTAAAAGCTAAGAACACTTGATGATTCCCGTTATTCACATTTCGCAATTGGGTATTTGGCATTTGATAGCTATAGCCAACATTTAAAAATGAAAAGTCAACGCTTGCAGAAAAATTCATGGTCTGATTAGACAAATAACCTACTTGCAAAATAAATCGATCTACAATTTTGCCTTTTAGGTACCCGCCGTATATATTTCCCAATGTTTGCATGTATAAAAAACTACCCCATGGTTCGATGGAATTTTTTTTACCTAAAGTAAAAGTATAACCGGCGGTTGAAAAGGAATAAAGTGCAGGTTTTTGATTTGCCTCAACAAAATGTGGAAGTGAAGTGGTTATTTTTAATTTTTCATTTTTGAAAGCCACTCCACTGCCTGCAACAAAGCGGGTTGAATTATTATATTGTGCTTGCAAATTAGGATCTGTGTTGTCCAAAGATTCAAAATTTTCTATTCTATTCGACGAAAAATTTCGATTTAAAAAACCACCAGATATGCCGAAAACTAACTTATTATTATTCTGAAAATTAACTGAATAAGCATAGGTCAAGTCTCCTTTAACCAAACCAAAAGGACCTCGTGAATCTGAAATTATTCTACCACCTAACGATTGTGATGAATTGAGGGGCATATATACTCCAGCCATTAAATTAATGGGACTACCTGGTACACCACCTCCAATATATCTCGAGTTTAATATTGCAGTACCAAATTCAGTGGTACCTGAAATTGCTGGGTTAACGGCATACAAATTTTGATAATAGGAATAAAAATCAGCCGATAAATCTTGTGCTAGCAAACCCTGGTTTGCGATTCCTAAAAATAGGAGGATTACTACTTTTTTCATCATTTTTAGTTTATTATCGTGATTATTCCTTTAAACTTTAATCCGTTTTCCTTATTATTAAGTGCGTAATAATATACTCCATCGGGTAAATTATTCCCATTAAACTTACCGTCAAACTCATTGTTGTATGCCTTTTCCTTTTGAAAAACCAATTGGCCGTTATCATTGAAAATAAGCACCTCGAAATTTTCATATAGAAAGACATTTTCGATTTTCCAAAAGTCATTTTTACCGTCACTATTTGGCGAAATGAAATGGGTGCAGGGCAATAATCCTTCGATCGCATCTCTCACAATGATCCTGTATGAAAGCGTATCGGTCAAGAATGGCGTGCCGTTATCCTTCACCTGTACGAGAATGGTATAAACGGAATCTATGTTTTCGTAATCCAACTCTGACTTGAATAAGGATACATTCCCCGATAGACTGTCAATTTCAAAAGGAGTTACATTGTCAACCAAAGTGAAAATGTGGTCTTGATTGCTATCCTCTTCATAGAATGTCACCTTGCCTATAATGGTTGCTAATTGGGCATCTTCGGAAATAAAGAAGGTATCCGCAATTAATTCAGGTGCTTCATTTAGATCATTTACAGTTATATTAAAGGTTTTCTCAATAAACAAACCAAAAAGATCTGTGGTTCGTATCCTAAGTTTTAAGTTATTGTTCAACTCAAAATTCATTACTGAATCAATCAACAAACTGTCATTTTTAACAGAAAAATAATCATTGTTTTCATCCCCGATTCCGTCGACCAAGGAGTAAGTGTGACTATCCCATGTATCCACATCGGATGTTGTTAATTTTCCAATATAGGTCTTTATGGAGCTGTTTTCATTAACCGAAATACCCACCAATAGCATATCCGTTGGTTGGTCGTTCACATCCACAACTATAATTGCAAATTCTTTTTCCACAAACGCTCCTGCCAAATCTGTTGCTCTCAATCGTATTTTCAACGTATCGAAATCTATGAAATAAAAAACCTCAGCAGCCTTCAAGGAATCATCTTTGATAGTAAATTTAGCATTGTGTGTATCTCCGGTCCCGGATGCCAAGGTATACACATGTGTATCGTTGGCGTCCTCGTCTGTAGTTGAGAATTTCCCAATAAATGTTCCAACAGGTTGTTGCTCTTGTATTAGTTTAAAAGACAAGGTTATATCTGTTGGTGTATCATTTAGGTCATTCGCATTGATGGTGAAATTCTCTTCGTAAAATGTACCGGATAGGTCTGTTGATCTCAAACGGATATTATACGTCGAAATGGATTCAAAATTCAAAACAGAATCGGTCACCAAGTTTCCACCTGATATCGCAAAATAACTGTTGTGCGTTGACCCAGACCCCACAACCAAACTGTAACTGTGTACATCTGCAATATCCTCATCCGTACTGCTCAGAATTCCAACGAAAGATGAAACAGATTGATTTTCGTCAATCGTATTATTACTCAATAAAACATTGGTCGGCAGATCATTTACATCAATGGTTGAGATAACAAAAACCTTCTCAAAAAACGCACTTCCATTGTCGGTCGTACGTACTCGAATTGAATAGGAATTAAGTTGCTCATGGTTTAAAATCGCCGAGGTTACTAATTGATTATTGGTAATGTTGAAATAACTGTTTTGAGCACTACCGGTGCCACTTACTAACGCATAGGTATGTGTGTTTGAGACATCCTCATCGATACTAGAAAAATTTCCAACCAGCGTACCAACTGGTTGATTTTCTTCAACTGTACTATTACTTAAACTGATTTCTGAAGGTGTATCGTTCGCATCGAGTATAGAAATTTGAAAAGTTTTCACATAACTACATCCTCCTCCGTCACTTACCTTAATTGCGATCGATTTTGTACTTGCAGCTTCAAAATTGAAGGATAGACTAGTTCGCAAATTGCTGCCTGAGACATTGAACTCACCA
>JAHKAT010000196.1 GCA_018825925.1 Bacteroidota bacterium
CATTTCTCCAAATTCAAAACCTTTTTGATGGTCGCCCATAATGCCCCCAATAAATATACCTCCGAAGACAAAATAACCAACCGGGGAGTCGGGGGAATTTCCTTTTTTTAGGCATTGTTGAACCATTTTGGCTGCTCCTTCCACACAAAGTTCTGGTGCTATTTGATAAGCCGATTTCAGCATGGATGCAATGCATTTAATGACCATCTTGTGATAAATGTCATCGGCAATTGGCAGATTTATAAGATCGGGTATATTGTGTTTAGATAGAAGTATTCTGGTTTTTATTACTTGGAAAATCAAGCGTGGTTTCGAAGGCTTGAGATGAAATTTGATTCCAAATTCCGAAAGCAAACGACAACCAAATTCGTAGGCTTTTTTATAGTTGGCGTTATTGGTATAGAAATGAATAATTTTTTCCCCCACCAATGCCTTTGTTTCCAAATCGGCATGGTTGGAGAACAAAGAGAGATAAAGTGTTTCAGCTTCTTCAGACTTGCCGGTAAATTGTTTTGTTTCGGCCAGCTTTAAATTTAAATCTATCCGTTCACTTTCGCTTATATCGATATTTGAGGCGTATTCATTGGCTTTAGAATAGAAATCCAAAGCCAGTTGAAAAGAGGCTGCTTTTTTAGCCTCATCACCAGTTTCTAGGTTGATTTGAAAAAGCCTTTCGTAATCGGAAATACTTTTGTCTTTAATCCCTAAGTTTAAATGATTGGCAACTGAATAGAGTTGCTGACTTTTCCTTAAACTCTCAAAAGTTACATTCTCTAAAAGGGCAATACCGATTTCCCAATGTTGATTGGGAGCTGAGCCTCTTTTATGAAGAGCTGCTTCGACCAAACGATCGTGCTTAAATTCGAAAAAACTAAGCTCTTCATAGGGGTCGATACATTTTAAATCAGGGTAATGATTTGAAACGACTATGATTTTTAATTCGAGTAAATTTTCTAAACTTTCATGGATTTGAAGTGCGGTATACTTGTTTTTGTAAACCCATTGAAAAATGTTCTCAGGAAAAACGCGACCATAGTTAGCTGCCAAAACAGCAATATCCGTGGATATAGAATCAAGAGTGCCAAACCGATCAATAATAAAATCGACAACATTATTTGTGATGTTTCTTGATTCTATTGCCTCAGCGTTCCACATCCATTCTCGAAATTCATGATGGAAATAGAGTTCCTTTTCCTCATAAATAGCTTGAATGAAGCGCATTAGATAGAAGGGGTTGCCTTGTGTTTTTTCGAAAATGATCTTGGAAAGACTTTCAACTTGGTTGAACGGACGCATGATAGATTTAGCAATGAACTCACATGTTTCTTGCTCATCGAAATTCTTTAGCGTAAATTTTTTGAAAATAGCGGAGTGATGTTCAAAATTGGAGATCAAGTTTTCGACCTCTTTATTTAGAACCACTTCTTCACGTTGGGTGGCCAATATATTCAAAAATGGAAAATCATCCAGTTTCAGAATAAACTCGATTAATTTAATTGAGTTACTATCTGCCCATTGCAAATCATCGAGCATTAAAACTACCGGTCTAGATGGGTCAGAAAAGGAACTTATTAGTTTGGCAAAAAGATATAAAATTTGATTCTCAGAATCGATAATTTGTATAGTCAGATTTTGGTTGTTGAATAAATTCCTCAAATCGGGTACAAAATGGATCAGTGATTCAATTTGTGGGCCTAACAACTGATTTACCTTGCGTTGCCATTCTTCTAGTTTCAGAGAATCTCTAGTCTGAATGTGCTGCAAATACATTTTAATAACATCAATGAAACCTGAAAATGGTTGATTATGTCCATTGCCATGGAATTTCCCATAAAGCATGATGCCATTGGTTTGTCCAATTTTCGATGCCAATTCATAGGCCACCTTGTTTTTTCCAGTTCCGGTTGGACCTGTTAACAAAGCAAGCTTCAGATTCAACTGATTGGAATCCAACATGAATTTACTCAGGTTATTAATTACTTCATGTTTGGCAATTAATTCTTCGGTGATATTCAGGTTGTCTGAAAAATCATTCAAACCGATCTCGAAACTTTCGAGTTTTGAGGGTTGAATATTTTTCAAAGCTTTAAGGTCAGAGATCAATCCTTCAATACTTTGGTACCTGTTTTCCGGGAATTTCTCGATGAGTTTTTCAATAACTTTACTTAAAGGCGTTGGAATTTCTCTGTTTAAAGAATGAATCTGCGGTGGTTTTTCAAGAATATGAGCAAATGCATAATCGTTTAAATCATTGAAATGAAATGCTGGTCGACCTACCAAAATTCGAAAGAAAATCATTCCTAAAGAATATAGGTCGGTGCGCCTATCTACAGACCAATTTACTTTCCCAGTTTGCTCTGGTGCCATCGATTCCAAAAAATCCGGAATTAGCTCAAAATTGGAATATTGAAAATACTTTGTTGATTGGGTTAATGACAATTGAAAATTGACGAACTCTATGCCAGATTTGTGTGTTTTAATTATGTTTTCGGCACTGATATTACCATGGGTGATTCCTAAATCATGTATTTTTTTAAGTTCCTTACAAATTTCTAAGGCAAGATGATAAAAATCGTTTATTTTAAAATCGGCCCTGTTTTTTAGTAAATCGCTCAGGTTTTGCCCCTCTAAATACTTCAACCAAAGGCTTTTTTTGCCATCTGTAAAGCCTTCTTTTAAAAGCCTTTTACCAATTTGGCCCTCCAGTTTATGTAGTATTTTAGCCTCATTGGTTAGTTGATTTCTGAGTTCTAACTGATTAGAATCAACTACTTTAAGTATGTGTTTGTATGGGATGTCAATTGTTGGTTCAACCAAAAATACATTGATGGAGCCTTGTTGGAGTAATGTCCCAAATTGATTTTGTGGAGTCAAAATGTGCTTTTTTTCAAGTTTAAATATAAGGAATATGAATCTCGAAAAATAGCTTTATTTTAAGCTTGTTAAATTTTAGTTTATTTTTTAGAAAAAGAGTGAAATTTTATCTTTTCAATTGGTCGATTAAACTCATGTTGTTTTCCAAACGGTTCTCGATCGGGCCATTTTCTAGTTTTAAAACACCTCGCGGACAAACGGCCGAGCAGACTCCGCAGCCAACACAACTCGCACGAACTATGTTTTCACCTCGTTGGGCGTATGCACGAACATCTATTCCTTGCTCACAATAGGTAGAACAGTTTCCGCACGAGATACATTGTCCGCCATTTGTGGTGATTCTAAACTTAGAATGAAATCGTTGCACTAGGCCCATGTATCCTGCCATTGGACATCCGAACCTGCACCAAACTCTATTGCCGAGAATAGGATAGAAACCTACACCAATCACGCCTGAAAAAACGCTGCCGATGAAAAATCCATAGGTTTTTTTAAGACTTCTACTTTCTATAAAAAACGTATTGGAATTACCCGTGAAATAAGAAATTAAAAGAAGTGCTACAATGATTACTAATACTACAATACCTGCAGCTAAATATTTGTTTTTAGTTTCTTGTTTTTTGTAGGATCTAATAAAAAAGTAGAGTAATCCCCCCAATCCAATCAAAGCAAAAAGCATGAAAAAATGTTTGTTTAAGACCATGAATCCAATCGAAAATTCACTTTTAAAAAAATAAGGAACCATTACAGCCAAAGTCATAATGAGCACAAAAACCATGATAGAATGTATAACCCATCGCTCTATTTTCCAAGCTTTGACACTCTTATTGGATAGATGACGAAATCCATCTCCGGCCGTCTCTGCCAACCCGCCACAACCACAGAACCAGCTACAATACCAGCGTTTTCCTACAAAGTAGGTCACTACGGGAGTGATTACTAAAAACATAATAATTCCCCAAACCAAATAAGCCATACCAATTGGTTGATAAGCTTCGGCAGTGTATACTTTTAAGGTGTTAACATCGAACGAACTGTATTCGGCATGTAAGGGCCAAGAATTAATTGGATTTGCATTGAAGTAGCCAGGCTTGATGGTTTGTCCGTTTTGAATGATCTCAGCACTGTTGTAATTTAATGCTTCAAGTATGTTTGGAATGAAATAAGCCAATACCAATTGTGAAAAAATAACAACGAGCGTACGAATTATTTGATAACGATTGTGTCGATATTTGATGATGAATTTAATCCCTAAAAACAAAATCACGAAGGTGTACAAACTTCCATAGACAAAGTATTTGTCGGCAGGTTTGTTTCTGAAAAGTAAAGAAGCACTATCGAAAAGAGTGATGAGTTGTTCGAAAGGATGATCGGCCCAATATAGCTGTATGTAAAACAAAGTCAATAAAATACCTACTGCCCAACCAATAATTCCACGACCTGAAAAGGAAGAAAACCAAACTCCATTGTTTTTAATTCCTGCTTCATGTCCCTTGTAAATAGCAAAAGTATATAAAAGTATCCCTAAGCTTAAAAAGCCAAAACTAAGGAGTAGTGAATTAAGAGGAGAAAAAAGCAGTTGTCCGAGCCAGGCCAGCAATAGTATAGCAAAGCCAGCAAAACCTAAAATTAAAGCTATGATTTTGGCTGAATTCCAACTTTTTATCTGAATTTTTTTTCCGAATAAATAATTGGATTGATAGGTGAAAATGATACTTCCACTAAACATCAAGCTGAAGGTCAACATTGCCCAAAAAAAAGTTTCTTTAGCGTCGTAAGTGATAAAGATTGAAAAAAGGCCAAAACAAAAAAGTGTAACACCTATTTTTTGAAATAGTGTAAGCGATTGACTTAAATCTCCAGTAACAGAATGGTTAACGTCTTTGTTAGTTGTGCTCATTTTTTAATAGTTTTTGCCACCAAGTTTTAGCTTGTAAGACATGATTCGTGTGGAATTGAGAATTGAATTTTTCTAATAAATCTTTCTCGAAAGGCTTGAAAAACTCTGGGTCGAAGTTGGCAGAAAGAAAATGTTGAACGATGTAATCAATAGATTTCTTTTGATTGAGCCAATTGTCGAGTAAACCGTGACGAAGCCGAATGCCAAACGCATTGAGACCAATAAACTCTCGACTTAATTTATCGAATCGAAAATGTAGCATTCGTTCGTTTTTTGAGTCGAACCAAACAAATTTTTCTTCTGAATCTTCGGGTTTTGAGAAAACCCAGCCATAGGTTTGATATTCGAGGTCAAAAAATTTCGCGGAGTTGAACCAATTTCCAGGCGAGTATTCTTTTTCGATACCACAAATTGTTTGTGCCACGGTTTCTCCCATAATTCTACCAGTATACCAAACTTGTTCTAATGCTCTTCGTTTACCGATTGAAACACGCATTTGAGCACAATCGCCAATGGCATAAATATTTGGTATAGAGGTTCGTAGATTTTTTTCGATTAAAATCCCACGATCAGTCTCAATGCTACTGTTTTTTAAGAAGTCAATATTAGGAGATACGCCAACAGTTAAACCGACCAATTCAGCCTTTATTTCTCGGCCATCTTTTAAACGAACACCTTTAACCTCGTCGTTTTTATCGCCGTAAATTTCATCCAATTCACTTTCATAGTGCATTTTTAGACCATGGTGCCTGGCAAGGTGTTCACCGACAAATTTCGCATCTTCATCCGGCAAAACTCCGTTCCAAAAGAGCCCTTCGCGCACTAAAAAATGCACTTCAATATTTCTTGTCAATAACATCTCTGCCATTTCTACGCCGATCAATCCACCCCCAACAATGATTGCCGTTTTTATTTTGGGCGTTCGCTCTTCCAAGCTTTCTAAGTCTTGTTTGTGATATAAACCTTGCACGCCTTTAAAGTGTGTTCCGGGCCAATTAAACACATTTGATTTTGATCCAGAAGCGATGATTAGGTCAGAATAGTCGATGAATTGTCCATTTTGAAGCTCTACTTTATTTTGTTCTGGATGAACTTGATTGACCTTATTAAAAATGAGTTCAATTTTGTTTTTCTCCCAAAAATCTGATTCGTAGGGCTGAATGTCCTTAAAGCGCATGTGTCCCATATACACATACATGAGCGCAGTTCGTGAAAAGAAATACGGACTTTCGTCAGAAATCACAATGATTTGACAATCACTTTTTTTACGGATAAATCGAGCTGCAGTGATACCCGAAATTCCGTTGCCAATAATCACAATTTTCTTTTTCATACTTTGAATATACGTTGAAAATAGAACAATTGGACTTAATTAACTTAATAAGCTTTCAAAAAAAAGGGGGTTATTTCCAAACCCCCATTTTACTAAATTTCTCAATTCGCTGATTAATCCTTTTTTCAGGAGCAATAGGGTCGAGTTCTTTTAAATATTCTAGAATTGATTTTTTAACGTTTGCAAAAGATTCGTCTGGGTTTCTATGAGCGCCTTGCATCGGTTCGCGAATAATATCATCGATAATATTCAATTCTTTCATGTCCGAAGAAGTCAATTTTAAGGCCTCTGCTGCAACTTCTTTATAATCCCAAGATCTCCAAAGGATGGAAGAGCAAGATTCTGGAGAAATCACAGAATACCAAGTATTTTCCATCATAACCACTTTGTCGCCCACTCCAATTCCCAAAGCTCCACCAGAAGCTCCTTCGCCGATAATAATGCAAATAACGGGCACTTTCAAACGCATCATTTCATAGATATTGCGCGCTATAGCTTCACCTTGTCCTCTTTCTTCGGCCTCCAAACCAGGAAACGCTCCCGGAGTGTCGATTAAAGTAACGATAGGCTTATTAAATTTCTCAGCCATTTTCATCAATCGCAAGGCTTTTCTGTAGCCTTCAGGATTGGGCATTCCGAAGTTTCTATACTGACGCATTTTCGTGTTTACGCCTTTTTGCTGTCCAATAAACATAACACTTCGTCCATCTAAAAGTCCAAATCCACCAATCATGGCTTTGTCGTCTTTTACATTTCTGTCGCCATGTAATTCTTGAAATGCACCTCCAGTTAAAGCTTGGATGTACGCCAAAGTATATGGTCGCTCAGGATGACGCGATAATTGCACGCGCTGCCATGGAGTAAGATTGGAATATATTTCTTTGGTTTTCGCAGCTAATTTCTTTTCTAACTCCTTAATTTTATCATTCATATCTACTTCCGTAGACGCACCAATTTCTTTTGTTTGCTCAATTTGTTCTTCAAGTGCTAAAAGCGGTTCTTCAAAGTCTAAATAAGTTGCCATATAATCAAATTTGAGGGGGGAAAGGTACAAAAATAGTTGGCTTCTGCTACTTTTGTCTTATGATAATATTTGCTCCAGCTAAAATAAATTTGGGTTTGGCAGTGCATGGAAAGAGACCTGACGGATTCCATGAACTTACTTCCATTTTTTATCCTATTCCGCTTTATGATGTCCTTGAAATTTTACCTTCTATTGAGTTTGAAATAGAGGTGATTGGCTTGGAAATTGCTGGAAACATGGAAGATAATTTAATTTGGAGAGCCTTTCATTTAATGAAACGTGAGTTTGAGATAGACAATGTTCGGGTGATTTTACAAAAAAACATACCAATGGGAGCCGGTTTGGGCGGCGGTAGTTCGGATGCTAGCCATCTTCTTAAAGGGCTGAATGATTTTTTTAATCTGAATATTTCTGCCGTAAAACTAGAGGAATTAAGTGCCGAATTAGGGAGCGATTGCCCTTTCTTCATTGAATCGAAACCGAAATTAGTAAAGGGCAGGGGTGAGGTTTTATTGAAATGTGACGTAAATCTCTCGGGATACTATCTTCAATTAATTCAACCGGGTATTTCTGTTGGAACCAAAGAGGCCTTTGCTGGAATTAAACCCCTGGAGCGGAAATCGATCGAAATGGAATGGTTCAATGCTCATCCTAGCGAATGGAATGGAACGATGAAAAATGATTTTGAGGAAACTGTTTTTAGACAATATCCTGTTTTATCGCAGTGGAAACAAAAACTTTATAATAATGGAGCGATGTACGCGTCTATGTCGGGAAGTGGCTCTACTTTGTTCGGACTTTTTGAAACGGAACCGTCCTCCTTGCATCCTGAATCTGGAAAAGAATGGATTTTTGAGCTAACCAATCACCTATTTTAACAAAAACTTATTCAACCTTTGCACCATGAGTATTACTCTTATCATAACAGTTTATAAAGATAGCGAAGCATTGGCCGCGGTCTTAAAATCGGTTGAAAACCAAAGTTTAAAGGATTTCCAAGTCATCGTGGCTCAAGATGCGGAAAGTGATGATCTGGAAGAGGTGATAAGAATTTTTAGCCCAAAAATGGACTTGCTTCATTTACAACAAAAGGATGAGGGTTTTTTGAAGAACAAAATCTTAAACAAAGCGATAAAAGTTTCCAAAGGGTCTAAATTAGTTTTCATCGATGGAGATTGTGTTTTGCACCGAAATTTCTTAAAACAGTATAAAAATCAAATAAAAGAAGGACGAATTTGCATGGGACGACGGGTGATGGCCAATTCAAAAATTAGCCGTTCTATTCGAAATGGTCAGCTCATCACCCCAAGTTTCTTTTCCTTGTTGTTTTCCAATTCAAAGCACATTGAGGAAGGATTGTACGCACCTTGGATTTCGGCCAAACACAAACCCAATCCTCATTTATTGGGCTGCAACATGGGGTGGCACAAAACTGATTTACTCCACCTCAATGGTTTTGATGAAGATTACAAATACCCTGGGTTTGGAGAGGATGTTGATATAGAAATGAGAGCAATGTGGGCAGGATTGAAAAAATACTCCATGCGTTTTAAGGCGGTTCAGTATCATTTGCATCACGAGCGACCTGACAGAGAAGATCAAATAGATTTTAGCAAAGTCATTTTTAAAGTAAAAAAAGAGAAAGGCCAATTTCGTTGTGAGAATGGCTTAAGCAAACTTAATTGACTACGATTTTAAAAATTTGCTTTGTTGGGTTGTTATTGTTTTGAACGGAAACAATGAATACGCCTTTCGTGTTTTGGCGGAAATTGACCTTGTAACCATCGACTGTTTTAAGGGTTTCAAAATCTATTTTTTGACCGAGGAGCGAGTAAATTTCAATGTTATTTTCTTGTAAATTTTGACCTTTTATTTGAAATGAACCTTGATTTGGATTGGGATATATTTCAATAGGAATAAATTTTTCTTCTCTTAAGTTTGAAGTGCTGTTTGGGTCTACCTCCAAGTGCATTAAACCACCCAAATCTTGTCCAGCCCACAAATCTAAAAACCCATCAGCGTCGATATCATTGACAAAAAAGGAGCTATTTCCTTGAATATCGAGATTCAAAAAGTGATCACTGTACAAAGAGAAAGAGCTATCTGGGTCTAGTTTACTATCTATTCCTCTATAATATCTCAACTTTCCAAATACACTGCCAAGAAACAAATGAGTGGTATCATTAACCCTTAAAAAGTGAGGCATTGCATAACCATCGGGAAAAACGCCGCTGACATCAATATTCCCTAAATGGTCATTTTTTTTGTCGAAAACAGGAGAGGTTGTTGTTCCAATATTTTTATAAAAAACCAATAATCCATTCTTTTTTCCGACGATTATATCTAGCAAGCCGTCATTGTCCAAATCGAACAACTGACCGTAGGGATAGCTAGATTCATTAATTTCTGTATTCTGTGCATTTCTCAAATTCCCTGAAGGTGCAGAAAAGGTTGCATTTCCAGTGGTAGAAGTGTTGAGATAGAGCCTAAATGTTCCGTTCTCTAGAGAAAGAAGTAAGTCTTTTTTGCCATCACCATTCAAATCGCCAAAGGACGGCAGCATTCTCAATCCCAGATTTTCATTTGTAAGGTTTAAAAAATTATCATCTAAAAATGTAAATGATTGATTGCCAGTTGTAGAGGTGTTTCTATAAACGGAAATGTTAGATTGTTTGAAGGGTGAATTGGGGATGTATCTATAAAAATTGGCGATCAATAAATCCTCTTTTCCATCATTGTTTTGGTCAAAAAACACAGGAACACTAGCGGTGCCCACATCGATCATTTCTTTTTGTAAGAAGTTTTTTTGCTGAAAAGCAAATATAGGGGCAGAGTTGGTACCAGTATTTTTGTAAAACCACACAGAGTTTACATTTTCAGAAACATTTTTAGCATTGGTGCCAACCACCAAATCTTTTAGTCCATCAAAATCAACATCTAAATAAAAAGCAGCTGGAAAAGCTTCAAGATCAAGGGAAAGAGTGTTCTGTGGAAAGTTGTATTCTACTGAAACCATCGCAGAATTGGTATTTGGCGCAGTTCCACCATTTATAAGTTTTGTGAGTTTATTACTCGAAAGGTCGCCTAAAATAAGATCTATGACTTGGTCATTGTTTAAATCTAAAGCTAAAACGGTGCTGCCGCTATGCATTCCTCCTTTGGGATCTATACTTTTGAATTGAGGGTTTGAAACTCCTCCACCTCCAGAACAAGGGCTGTTTGGATCGTTTAAGAGGATACTGCTGTTGTTGGCATCTTCGGAGAATTTACCCCAACATTCATTTTTTATTTCAAAAACAAGAGAATCGGCGTGACCATATTTTTCTATACTTTGATTTTGATGATATTCGAGATGAACTCCGTTGATATTAAAAGTAAGTACGTCCATGTCGCCATCGTGATCCACATCAATTAGAGCAGGAATATCAGAAAGTGAGACATAGAGGTTACTAGAATTGTTTTGAAATTTCGAATAAAGTAGGTTTTTGGCGACTTCCCATTTTAAGCCGATCGTGCTATTACCTACATTTCGATACACTTTGATTCCACCTATCCCATAGGTGAAAAGATCTTTCTTGCCATCGTTGTCATAATCATACAATTGCAAGCGATAAAAGACATCTTCGGGAAAGAGAAAATATGATTTTTCAATAGGAACATACTGGCGCTGACCACCAATCAATTCATTTCGAAGAGCGCGAATATTGTTGTTAGAGCGGTCAAAAATGACCAAATCAAGATCTCCATCAAAATCCAAGTCCATGTCGGCAAATTGCGCATAGTTCAGTCCCCCAAAGGTAGGCATAGCTAAGGTTTGTCCCCCTACTATAAAACTAACATCATTACTTGGTTCAAAATTGAATTGAGCAAATAAATTGAAGGAGGAACAAATTAATAAAACATGGAAAAATCGCATAGATTCAATCTTTTTATAATTGAACGAATATTCTGGCCTTTTCGTTTAGGAATTAACCGTTTTCGCTTCAACCAGGTTGAATTGTTCAAAATGATGTTGAACGTGCTTATCATTCAATTTCAACCATTGGTCAAAATTTAAGTCTCCGTAAAAAGAATGAGTCGATGTAGCGTCAGGATTTTCTGAAAAATATTCCTCAAAAGCCAACCATTCATCTGTAAATTCATCGATAGCGAGGTCTAATTCTTCATTTCGAAGCGTCCAAGTTTTTGGGGCGAATGGCACTTCAATTCCTTTTGCCATCGGCTTGTCTGATTCCAAAAAAGCCTGCATTCTTTCGACTTTATCTTCGGGAATTAAAAGCGTTTGAGGATTTTTTCCTGTTGCAATTCGCAAGGTGTCGGTTAGGTGTTCCACCATTCGTTGGGGCGACATTGAACCCCAAACAGCAGGCGTATCAGAAGAAAGTTTTTCGATGGTTTCGAGTATAGACTCTAAATTCCAAATGGGCATAATTATTCGTTTCCAACGAAGATAAGAAGACTTTTCGGGACAACGCGGATATGTATGGTTGAACGGACATCAAAAGGCTCACCATCATAGTGAGATTTTGGGATAGGAATTTCTAAAGTGGCTTCTGTAAAAGGAATGATTTCTATGTACTTGCTTAAATTTGATTTCCGTTGAAAGCACAAACGTATAATTCTAGGAGCTTTCCAGCCTTTGAAAGGTTTAAGAAGACAGAGTTCCAATACGCCATCGTCTATTTTTGACTGAGGTGAAATACAAAAACCATTTCCGAATTCAGTTGCATTGGCAACGGTAAAAAGTAATAATTCTTCTTCTCTGGTTTTGTTGTCAATGGTGAATTTGTACTTGTAATTATTATAGGTAAAATACTCTTTGAAAATCAATTTTGTATAACCCCAAAAACCGCGCTGGTGGTAATTCTCAAATTTTTGAGCAATCAGCGCATCGAATCCATATCCACCTACATTTAAAAAGGGTTTATCGTTGGCTAAAACGGTATCCATTTTCCTTGTTTGAGCACTGTTAAGGTGTAAGATGGCTTGTTTTAAATCCAAAGGTATATTCAAGTGTCGAGCCAAACCATTGCCACTTCCTGCAGGTAGGATTGCCAGTGCAGTATTCGTATCAATTAGGGCGGTGCCAACTTCGTGAACGGAGCCATCGCCACCAACAGCACAAACTATATCGTATCCTTGGTCGGAAGCTTCTTTTGCCAGGGTTTTGGCGTGTTTGCGGTATTCCGTTTGTATAATATCGTATTCAAATCGATTCAAATCCAAATGTGTGGCAATCAAGTCAGGCAGGTCGTTTTTCTGATGAACGCCTGATTTTGGATTGATGATGAATCGAATTTTTAACTTCATTTCACTATGGTTTGATTCGCTATTATGTCTTGATTATAACGTTGAATCAATGCTTTTAATTTTTTTTCTATCGGTAGCCATTCCGATTTTCTTCGTTTCATCTCAATGGCGCCTAAGTCTCTTCCAAGTCTTAAATCGGCAACTGCTATCGTTCTGTCGTTACTAAATTGCAGTAAGAATTGTCCGCTAAAATAGTAATAAACTCCTTCCAAATAGGCAATCGAGAAGCCTTCTTCTTTTGAATAAGCAGAACGACCGAAAGAATAGTATTTTGATTTCACATTGGCTAGATCCAAAATGGTAGGTAAAATATCGATTTGTTGAAAAATCCTGTCCTCTTTGCTAGCCTTTATTTCTTGATTTGGACTGTAAAAAAGTATAGGAATGGAATACGCTTTTGACTTGGAGTGATATTCGCCATCCACCGGCGCTGGAGTATGGTCGGCACATAAAACAAACAAGGTATTGTTGTACCATGGCTGTTTTTTGGCTTCTTCAAAGAATTTTTTCAAGGAATAATCTCCATAACTAATCGCTCTTGCAATTGGTTCTGATGCGTTCACAATAGAGTCTTTTCTATTCGCAGGTACGTAATAGGGATGGTGTGAGGAGAGGGTGAAAAGGGTGCTGAAAAAGGGTTGTTTCAATTGGCTCATTTGCTTGGCCGACCATGGGTTGAAGTACTCATCCAAAATTCCCCAGTTGTTGTCGTAATGTTCGTCGTTGTTGTATTCTTTTCGTCCGACGTACTGATCAAATCCAGCTAAAACGGCATAGCTGTCAAAGCGCATAGATCCATTGGTTGCTCCGTGATAAAAAGCCGAAGAATAACCTTGTTTTTTTAGCAATTGAGGAAGTGCATTTACTTCATTTCCTGCGTATTGAGAGGTGATATACGGATTGTTCATCATGCTGGGCATACTAGCAATAATGGCGGGAACAGCCTCTATGGATTTTTTGCCATTGGCGTAACCGTTATTAAAATACAAGCTTTTTTCTATCAATTCATCGAAAAAAGGAGTGTAGCTCTTGGATAATTTTTGATTTTTACTGGCAATCCATTCGTCGCCAAAACTTTCTAAAACAATAATCACCACATTCGGTTTGCCTTTGAATAAATTTGCTGGCTTAGATTGTTGAACAGGGGATAACAATGCGTTTAACTCGGCTTGGGAGAAATAGGTTTTAGGTTCAATTCCCTTTTCGCCATAAGATTTCACCATGGTAAATGCCGAATTCAACACCAAGGCTGTTCTTTCGGGATTTGTAAATCTGGCCGCCTCAATGGTTCCCATTGGACGAAGTTGAATGCCGCCACGACCGAGAATTAGAACAATAGGAGCCATCATTAAAAGGCTCAAAAGTTGATTTTTTAAATTAAAATTCAATTGATCGACCAGGGGTTGAATCCATCGTAAATAGATGCGATCAATAAACAGTAGAAGCACGATAAATAACAATACGATCCACCAAAAATCGAGCAAAAAGGTGCCAATTAATTGACCAAAATCTTCACCCTGTCCGGCCAAGGTGAAAAGGTCAAAAGTGGAGCGTTTGCCGGTGAACTTGAAATATTCTAAATCAATTAGATTGAAAAGCAATAAGGCTGTTTGTACAAGTACAAAATAGATTCTGCAGAAAACGCTATAAATGCGGTTGGTATGAATTGGTAATGGCAATAGATGCACCATGGAAAAGGGAAGAAAAGCTATGCAAACGGTCATTGCGTCAAAAAACGAACCGGCTAACCAGTCCTGCCAAACGGTTGATTTATAGGCATCAAAATAAGCGATGAAAAAGATAATTCGCAAAATACCGAGAATGAACATACTCAAGAGCATCATCCTTAACTGGACGGTAAAATGTTTAGGAAATTTGGACCAGTTCGGCAATCCGATTTTCATGACCGCAAAGATAAATCAAATGTCTTTGGATTCACAGCAAAGCACTAGAATATACATGAGATCTTTTTCTAGACGCATTTTTTTCTCTGGAAACCTCAATTAATTTTTGTTTCGAGGATGAAAACTCAATATGGCATCCCTCAAAAATGTTTGGTCCAAATGGGTGTAAATTTCAGTTGTAGTAATGGATTCATGTCCTAACATCTCTTGGATGGCACGCAGATTTGCACCGCCTTCAAGCAGGTGAGTGGCAAATGAATGGCGGAAAGTGTGTGGTGAAATATTCTTTTTAAGTCCAATTCCAAGAGCGCAGTTTTTAATGATGGTAAAAATCATTTCACGAGTTAAAGGAGCGCCTCTGCGATTTAAAAAAATAACATTTTCGGCACCTTTAACAATGTTTAAAGAGTTGCGCATACTTTCTTCGTAAAATTTAATTTCATCCGTTACCCCTGTATTTATAGGTACCAAGCGCTGTTTATTACCTTTTCCAATGACACGTACAAAACCTTCGTCCAAGTACAAATCAGAATATTTTAAGTTGACC
>JAHKAT010000197.1 GCA_018825925.1 Bacteroidota bacterium
CATTGCTAAGGCAGAGAATACAACCGGAATCATACCACCCACAAATAACATCGCCAAAACGGGTGCTTTAAAGATGTTGATACCGTCGATACCTGTGAAAGTAACGTAAGCAGCAAACAAAGCCAATGAAGTCAATGCAGCAGATGCGATAGCGAAACCTTTACCTGTTGCAGCTGTTGTATTACCAACTGAATCAAGGATGTCTGTACGTTGACGAACGATTGGTTCTTGCTCGCTCATTTCAGCGATACCACCAGCGTTGTCAGAAATTGGACCGAAAGCATCGATAGCCAATTGCATTGCTGTTGTAGCCATCATCGCCGAAGCTGCCAAGGCAACACCGTAGAATCCTGCCAATGCATACGATCCCCAAATAGCCGCTGCGAACAACAAAACTGTTGGGAATGTAGAAATCATACCTGTAGCCAAACCAGCGATAACGTTAGTTCCAGCTCCTGTGGATGATTTTTGAACGATTTTCAAAACTGGTTTTGTACCCAATCCTGTGTAATATTCTGTAACTGATGAAATAGCTCCACCAACAATTAAACCGATAATGGTTGCATAAAATACACGCATTGAAGAAATTTCTTTCAAACCTTCACCATAGAAACTCATTTGCATTGTTTCTGGCAACATGTGGTTCACCAAGATGAAACAAGAAATTGCTGTTAAAACAATAGAAATCCAGTTACCCATGTTCAAAGCACCTTGAACTTGCTTTTCTTTTGCGTCATTATTTTTGATTTTAACTACCAAAGTACCTATGATAGAGAACAAGATTCCGAAACCAGCAATTGCCATTGGCAACAAAACTGGACCAATACCACCGAAAGCATCGTCGATCATACCACCCATGTCTTTGATCACATAGTTACCCAATACCATAGCCGCCAAAACTGTTGCTACATAAGAACCGAACAAGTCAGCACCCATACCTGCAACGTCACCAACGTTATCACCAACGTTATCAGCAATAGTTGCTGGGTTACGAGGATCATCTTCAGGAATACCTGCTTCAACCTTACCTACAAGGTCAGCTCCAACATCAGCAGCTTTGGTATAAATACCACCACCAACACGGGCAAACAATGCAATAGACTCAGCTCCTAAAGAGAAACCAGCCAATGTTTCCAAAACGATGGTCATGTCATCGGTTGAAGTCCAAGAACCATTCATGAAATACTGGAAGAAAAAGATAAAGAATGCAGTAAGACCTAATACAGCCAATCCTGCAACACCCAATCCCATAACTGTACCTCCACCGAAAGAAACTTTCAATGCTTGAGGTAAACTTGTTTTAGCAGCTTGCGTTGTACGAACGTTTGTTTTCGTTGCAATTTTCATCCCCATATTTCCAGCCAATGCAGAAAAGATAGCTCCAAAAACGAAGGCAACTACAATTAATATATGTGTTGTAGGCACTAGGAATGAAATTCCAGCCAAAACGATTGACGCTCCCACTACGAAAATCGCCAACAAACGATACTCTGCTTTCAAGAAAGCCAAAGCTCCCTCATAGATGTAATCCGAAATCTCTTTCATTTTTCCATCTCCCGCGTCTTGTTTCAAGACCCAAGCTCTTTTGTACCACATGAATAACAATCCAATGATTGCCATGACGATAGGTACGTAAATCATAAATGCGTTCATAAATTTGTTTTTGTTTAAAAAATTTAATGGGTGCAAAAGTAATATTTTCAATCATATCTGGCAATAGACAAAAAATTACTCTTGGATTCAATTGTTTGACCCACTATTCATCATTTGTCCTAAACGGTTGTAGAACATTTATAATTCAGTTAAAAATTGAGTTGAGTATAAGTAATAAATCACCTATTGATCCTTACACGAATTATCGTTTTGCAAATAACAATCAAACACTCGTCTTCGCTATCAAGGTTTTTAAATCCATTCCCCCTGCTTGGCGCCAGATAATTTCACCTTTTTTGAATAAAATTAGGGTTGGTACAGAGCGTACTTTGTATTTCGCTGCTACTTCTTGGTTTTTATCGACGTCGATTTTCAAAATCCGCAATTGAGCTCCTTTCTTGCTTTTCAATTGATCTATTGTTGGCATCATGGCCTGACAAGGTCCGCACCAAGTAGCATAAAAATCTACCAAAGTAGGCGTGTCGCTTTTAATAATGTCTGAAAATTTTCCCATACTGCAAAGTTAAGATACCTTTCTTGTTTTACCTTTTTGTTTCCTTTGGGTTTCGTTAAATTGTTATAAATTGAACAAAATATAGCTTTTGAACAATTTTTTAACATCTAAATTGGATAAGTTACTAACCCAATATCATACTTCGCTTCGTGTTTTCTTCTACATTTGAAGTATGAAACAGGTACTTATTTTAGGCGCAGGGCTTTCGTCATCTAGTTTGGTTCGATATTTACTCCAACATTCGGAGCAAGAAAACTGGCACATCACAGTAGTGGACCAGACGATGGAATTGATAGAATCAAAAACCAACAAGCACGCGAATTCAACGGCATTGGTAGTGGATGCTCTGAAAAGAGACATTCGTTTGCCCTTGATAGAAAAATCAGACCTAGTAATTAGTATGCTGCCCGCTCGTTTTCATATCGAAGTAGCGCAAGATTGTATTGCAACCCAAACTGATTTGATCACCCCTTCCTATGTATCTTCTGAAATGAAGGCCTTGGACGCAGCAGCTAAGGAGGCAGGAATAATAATCATGAATGAAATTGGCGTTGACCCAGGAATCGATCACATGAGTGCTATGAAAATTATTCATGAAATTGGAGAGAAAGGTGGTGAATTGATCAGTTTTAAATCTTTCTGCGGAGGATTGATCGCTCCAGAATCTGACAACAATCCCTTGGGTTACAAATTTACCTGGAATCCTAGAAATGTAGTATTAGCCGGACAAGGAGGAGCTAGTTGTTTTATTCAACAAGGGGAGTACAAATACATCCCTTACCATCGTCTTTTTTCTCGTTTGGAAAATATAGAGGTGAATGGTTATGGTAGTTTTGAGGGTTACACCAATAGAGATTCATTGAAATACAGAGGGATTTACGGCTTGGAAAACATCCCTACTATTTACCGAGGCACTTTGCGTCGACCTGGTTTTTGTGATTTTTGGAATATTATGATCCAACTGGGTTTAACCGATGATAGTTACACCATAGAGAACTCACATTTAATGACCCCTCGTCGTTTCTTGAATTCATTTTTACCATTCAACCCCAATTTAAGTGTTGAGGAAAAAGTTTGTTTGTTTTTACAAAAATCCGAATCGGCTATCTATAACAAAATCAAATGGTTAGGCTTTTTTAATATGGACGAACCGCTAGGAATCCCGGATGCGACACCGGCACAGTTACTACAAAAAATATTGGTTGGCAAACTAAGCTTAGATCCTGAGGATAAAGACATGTTGGTGATGTCGCACGAGTTTATATACAATTACAAAGGGCAAAAACACCAAGTTTTTTCTCAAATGGTAAATATTGGAGAAGACAGTGTTTATACGAGCATGAGCAACACGGTAGGTTTACCAGTCGCTATTTGTGCAAAAATGATCTTAAAGGATCAAATTGAAGCGCGCGGAATCCAATTACCATTGACGAAAGAAATGTATTTGCCAATATTAGAAGAATTAGAATCACATGGGATTCAATTCAATGAAAAGGATACCATAATCGATTAAGGCGCGTAAGGACCATTATAGGTCACACATGGGTGATCTCCAATGTAACATTTCATTTTTCTCACCCACTTAACAGTTTCTGTATTTGCAGTAAAAACTAGATCTGGAGTATCCTTCCATTGTTGGAAACAACTTTCGTTTTTATATTCATAGAAATTTGAATCCTTGGTATTTAAAGTTGTAAACTCTTTTAAAATGAGCATTTTATCAGGTCTCCATAATTGATAATTCCCCAAAGGCAACTGAATACTTGCGTTTCCTTCGTCATCCGTTTTAATGGTCGCAATTTTTTCCTTTCTATTTCCGTTAAGGTCTGTTGAAAAAACAAGCAATTCTTGATTTGGTTGCGGCACCATCATTGGATAAACCATCGAAGGATCAGGCGCTGCACCGCCACAATGAGGCTGAGAGGCAATCACTTCAAATCGCACCAAAACAGTTTCTTTATGATTTACCTTTTGGTCTGCACAACCGTTTATTCCCATCAAAACAAAACCAGCAAAAATAAAATTACTAAAACCCATCAAAATCTCTTTTCTCAATATTTTCATCCATTCTTTTTTCATAAATCTCATTCATTCCTTCACCATCTTTGTCAGTTTTGACCAAAGGAAGCTTATAAAACAATACATCTTTCACCTTTTCTCCTCGGTGCATAATGAGCCCTATGGTCATAATAACACTGGTTATAATAATTGGATACAATAACAATCCCGGATCAAACCCTGGAATATCCACTCTATCGTCTTTTAAGATAACAAAAAATAAAAGAACCGTGATTAAACCACGTGGAGCGATCCACAATTCTGGGAATATATTTTCTTTAGAAATAAGCCTCAAACACAAAAAACGCACGATGTAGAAAATGAGGGAAATACAAATTCCATTTACCGCTACTCGCCAATCGTAAAGGGATGCTAAACTAATACTGATACCAAACAAAACAAAGAAAAAGGTGCGCACCAGAAATGCACTTTCTAAAGTCAGATTATGGAAATCGTGCACTATTGGTTCGACTGATTTCCGGTCAAAGTACTTTGAAAAACGACCAGGAAAAAACACATGTGAATTGTTGAGAACCAAACCGAAGGCCAGAATGGTGATCAAAGAAGAAAGATGGAAATATTTACCTAAAGCAAACATTAAAAGCAGTACCGCAATAATTAAGAATAGCTTCACTTGCATTTTGAGATGTTGGAAAATATAGACCAAACCATACGCTACGATGATAGACATTACGACGGTGATTGCTATATTTTGAACGATTCCGCCCAAAGAGGTCCCTCCTGTTGTGCCTTCTTCACCCAACATAAAGTAAAATATCATGATCCCCAATATATCCGAGAAAGTGGAGTCATACACCATGAATTCTTTTTTCACGCCTTGCAAAGAACCAACACTAGGAATAATGATGGCGCTGGACATAATGCTTAAAGGTACGGCATATATAGAAGCCGAATAAAAAGTCGTTCCTGGGAAAATATACATAAACAATCCTGCAATTCCGAAGATGCAGCCGACAAGACTTAAGGTAGCCACTCCTAAACTTCTCAGAAGCAAACCGGACTTACTCCTTTCCAAACGAAGGTCCAAAGCGGCTTCCAAGACAATCATCACCAATCCTATATTACCTAACACCTCCAACAATGAATCTATACCCAAATCCTTATCTCGGAGCTCTGTCATGTTCATTAAACCTTTGATTACCATGCCTAAACCTATCAAAAGCAACACACTTGGAATATTGGTTTTTTTAGAAATGATATTAAAGAAGAAACTTAAAATAATTACTGCAGAGCAGAGAATAATTAATAAATATGGATTCATATACAACTATAATCGTTTAATCAAATATAACAAAACAAATGGATTGAGATGTGTCGAGGGAATACAAGGAGTTTCGATATGATTTCATTAATTTTACGTTTAAAACAAATAGTATTATGTCGAGCACAACTGCACAAATTAGTATTCAAGATATTTTGGGTAAACTAGGGATTGAGGCGATCAACTCTGGGGCTTCAACCGGTTCTACTTGGTTTCCTACCACCGGAGAAACGATCGTATCCTACTCACCAGTAGACGGAAAAGCAATCGCTTCAGTTCAATCAGCTACAGAAGCAGACTATGCCAAAGCAATTGCAAAAGCACAAGAAGCGTATGGACCTTGGAGAGCAATTCCATCTCCAAAAAGAGGAGAAATTGTTCGCCAATTGGCTGAAAAACTTCGTGAATACAAACAACCTTTAGGCGAATTGGTTTCTTACGAGATGGGAAAATCTTTGCAAGAAGGGCTGGGTGAAGTACAAGAAATGATTGATATCTGCGATTTCGCAGTCGGTTTATCTCGTCAATTATATGGTTTGACCATGCACTCAGAGCGACCAGGTCACAGAATGTACGAACAATATCATCCTTTGGGAATCGTTGGAATCATTTCTGCGTTTAATTTCCCAGTGGCTGTTTGGAACTGGAACACAGCACTTGCTTGGGTCTGTGGAGATGTTTGTATTTGGAAACCCTCTGAAAAAACTCCTTTAACGGCTATCGCTTGTCAAAAAATAACACAAGAAGTTTTTGAAGCTAATGATGTTCCCGACGGCGTTTCTTGTTTGATTATTGGCGATGCAGAATTAGGAAAGAAAATGGCCAACGACAAGCGAGTACCATTGATTTCTGCAACTGGCTCAACACGAATGGGAAAAAGTATAGGCGCTGCTGTTGGAGCTCGTTTAGGGAAATCATTGTTGGAATTAGGTGGAAACAATGCCATCATCATTACGCCAAGTGCTGATTTGAAAATGGTAATTCCGGGTGCTGTGTTTGGCGCTGTAGGAACTGCCGGTCAACGTTGTACTTCAACTAGAAGAATCATTATCCACGAAAGTATTTACGAGCAAGTTAAAACTGCTTTAGTAAAAGCTTACGGTCAGTTGCGAATTGGAAACCCACTAAATGAAAACAACCACGTTGGCCCACTTATCGATAAAGATGCAGTGGCAGCGTTTCAAAATGCTTGTGAGCAGGTGGTTAAAGAAGGTGGGAAATTGGTCGTTGGTGGAACAGTCTTGTCTGGTGAAGGCTATGAAAGTGGATGTTATGTTGCACCGGCCATTGCTGAAGCTCGCAATGATTTTCAAATCGTTCAACACGAAACTTTTGCTCCTATCCTATATTTGATTAAATATTCAGGAGACATTTATGATGCGATAGAAATCCAAAACAATGTTCCCCAAGGATTATCATCGGCGGTAATGACCAATAGCTTAAAAGAAGCTGAGGCGTTTCTATCAAACAACGGTTCCGACTGTGGTATCGCCAACGTAAACATCGGTACATCCGGTGCTGAAATAGGTGGTGCTTTCGGCGGTGAGAAAGAAACTGGAGGAGGACGAGAGTCTGGTTCAGATGCTTGGAAAGTATACATGAGAAGACAAACCAATACGATCAACTATTCTGATTCATTGCCTTTGGCGCAAGGGATTAAGTTTGATTTGTAGCAGATAAATTTAATAAAAATAGGTCATCTCAAATTAAAGAGATGACCTATTAATTTTTTTTGAATCTGTTATCAAAGAAATAAGACAGATCGAATGATTGCACTATATTGTTTCAAAAACCTAAGGGATATAAGGAAAACTCTCTAAATCAAATCGTTCGCCCGTAATTTTCTCATATTTTTTTTGGCATTTTTTTGAGATCCTTTTTTCGAATTTACTGCGAACAGGTCGTGATTCAAGTGAAGCAGCATAGTAAAATAATTCACCGGGACTATCTATGATTCTCTGGTATAAGGTTTTAACCGTACTTTTGTATTTATTTGTGAAGTTACAATTTTTGTTTCCATAAAATTCACAAAGTACCAATAAATCATTATTTCTTGAGATATTGTCACCTATTGGTTCTAGATCCAGATTATATAAAGCTATCGATTTATTCACTTTTATACGTTCCAAAACGTTAGAAATTTTTAGAATTATTTCTTCATCACCGCATTCCTTGATGTTCTGAGCGGCAAACACCATAAAAAACAGCAATCTCCCATTCAATATGGTGTCATTTTTATCTAATGTTTCGGTTAAGTACTTTATAGCCCCATGATCAAAATCAATACTTGTTTTGAAATCATAAATCAGAAAGTCCCCAAGAAACTTAAGTACAGTGGAATCGCTATATGCTTCTCTTGGAATGGAGTTGTATGTTTTATTAATAAAGTCAGGTGTTAACTCCATTTTAGTATGCAAGAAATAACAATGATTTATTTGAGCGCTATAATCTTGTTCAATTCCATCGAATTTCATTTTTTGCATCCGATATTGTGAAGTTCCATTCTTCACAATATCCATAATTTCAAGTAAAGAATCAGGACTCACATAGCCTATAATTTTGTCTAAAACCACTTTTCTTTTATTAACAAATAAAATGGTTGGGTAACTCACAATATTAAATTCATTAATTAGTGGATTATCTTTTTCTAGTGAGACATTTACTGTTAAGAAACTAAATTCATCTCGAATTTGACTTATGACTCTTTCGTTAGAAAATGTGGTTAAATCCATTTTTTTACAAGGCGTACATGTGTTGTTGGTAAAATAAATGAGATTAATCTTATTCTCAATCTTATTTAACTTAGATAAATTTTCATTTTTTACAAATGATGAATCTAAACCCAAGCAATTTAAAAATTGAACAACCAAAAGAGTAAAAAACATATTCTTGAAAAATTTAAATGCTATTTACTTATTTAACATCCTTCCAGCTTAACGTACAACCATTGCATGCATTGCAATGAACAATGGGTCTCGTCTGAAGTGAACATACGGCTCCAGTACAACTTCCATCGCAAAGATATTCTCTAACTTGTGGAGACGCAGTATAAATATAATCATTGTCTACAAATCCAAATGGCACATCCATCAAAAACTTTTGCCCTTGATACTTAAAAGCAACTGCTACGTAGGACATATCCTTTACAAGATTTTTAACATTCTCAATTTTAGCTAAAAACGATTCTACAGTATCTTTAAAAGCAACTGTCTCCGATTGTAAAAAAGGCAATTGAAGCCATTCATGATAGCTTGTAATCGGCTCAATGTCAGTTGACAACAATTCGTTTAATCCAAATCCTAAATCCCCTTTTAAACCATTACCGGCTTGAATCATTAAAAAGTCAACTTCAATTTGAGAATTAAGTGAAGTAAGGGTAAAAGTTCGAAGACACGTACCTGTGCATCGGTTTGTTGACATAAAACAAGTAGGTCCAGATGAAGTAATTCCAGGCAAACATGAGCCCGAAACTGAGCCCGAACTTGGTTTAGCAGGATTTTCTATACATTCACATTTTACACCTCCTCCATAAGCGATATTAGAAATGTTATCTCCAAAATAAATATTCCATCCTTCAGGTAACTGATAAAATAATTCAATTGGCTCACCTGTAATCGGATCATAATTATAGGTATAAATAGTTCCTTCTGGCAAAACTAAATCGGTTTGTGGCGCTTCACTATCGCCCTCAATTAAGCAATCCAATGGAACATAAACCTCTAATACGCTGATACCTTTTAAAACCTGATAGAGCGAATTATAATCATTCTTTAAAAGCCCGACTATTTCACCAGCATTAAACAAACCAATTGGGTGAATCGTTGTTTTACGTAAACAGTTCCCACTTAGATCGGTGATGGTAGTTATTTCACCGTTGCCAAAACTATATGACCCTAAAACTTTTGCGCTAATAGCCTCCCCAATTTGGGCAAAAACTAGATTGCAAGAAAAAAATACGATCAAAGAAAATAAGAAAATTA
>JAHKAT010000198.1 GCA_018825925.1 Bacteroidota bacterium
ATACCTATTCAGAATCGATTAAATGCGGTGAAACATTGGGTGAAAGAGCAATCTGAGCAACACGATATTTTAGATTCATTACATAAGGTTAACGATTTAGAACGTTTGATTACCAAAATTGCGGTTGGCAGGGTTAATCCACGCGAGATTCGGCAACTATTAAGAACCTTGCAGCAGATACAACCTATTCAATCAAAAATTGAAAAATCAACCGTTGACTCCATAAAAAAGCTAAGTTCTCATTTGGATGCTTGTCCTGAATTGATAGAAAACATTAAGGCAAATCTTCATGACGATCCAGCCATCGCAATCGGCAAGGGTCCGGTAATTGCAAAAGGCGTAAACGAAGATTTGGATGAATTGCGCGCAATTTCTGGTTCTGGAAAAAAGTACCTTGAAGATTTACAAACAAGAGAGAGCGAAAGAACGGGTATACAGAGTTTGAAAGTAGCGTTCAACAATGTTTTTGGTTATTATATAGAAGTTCGAAATACGCACAAAGACAAGGTGCCAAGTGAATGGATTAGAAAACAAACGTTAGTATCGGCAGAACGATATATAACCGAAGAATTAAAAGAATACGAAACGAAAATATTAGGAGCAGAGGAGAAAATTTATGCGATAGAATCTCGACTGTATCAAGAATTGGTGCAAAGCATGATACCGTTTATACCAAAAATTCAAAAGACCAGTCATGTGGTGGCTCAGATTGATTGTTTGATCTCATTTGCCCGGGTAGCCCTCGAAAATAATTACGCAGCCCCAACAATGAATGAAGGATTCGCTTTGGAAATAAAACAAGGAAGACATCCTGTAATTGAGCGACAAATGAAGCATGGCGAAAGTTATGTTCCTAATGATGTTTATTTAGACGATAAAAACCAGCAAATCATCATGATTACCGGGCCAAACATGTCTGGTAAAAGTGCCATTCTTCGCCAAACTGCCTTGATTTGTTTAATGGCACAGATGGGGAGTTTTGTGCCAGCGCAAAGTGCCAATCTTGGGTTGCTAGACAAAGTTTTCACGCGAGTAGGAGCCAGCGATAATATTTCAAGTGGCGAATCGACCTTTATGGTGGAAATGAATGAAACTTCGAGCATACTGAATAATATTTCAGACCGAAGTTTAGTATTGATGGATGAAATTGGAAGAGGAACGAGCACGTATGACGGAATTTCGATAGCTTGGGCGATAGCAGAATATTTACATGAATTTCCTAAAGCCAAAGCCAAAACACTTTTTGCAACGCATTATCATGAACTCAATGAGATGACGGCTCAGTTTGATCGTATTAAAAATTACAATGTTCAGGTAAAGGAAGTCGGACAAAAAATCCTCTTTCTTCGCAAGCTGATAGAAGGAGGAAGTGAGCACTCTTTTGGGATACATGTAGCAGAAATTGCAGGTATGCCAGGAGAAGTTGTTCATCGCGCGAAAAAGATTTTAGAAAAATTAGAAGAAACTCATGACTTAAACGGACAAAAAAATAGCAAAGAGCAAATTAAAGCCGCCATGAGTTCTTCAGAAATGCAGCTGTCTTTTTTTCAACTTAACGACCCTGTTTTAGAGCAGATTAGAGGAGAGTTGATCAAAATAGATATCAATACCTTAACGCCTGTAGAGGCATTGATGAAATTAAATGATATAAAAAAGTGGATCGGAGGATAAGGGGTGAATAAGCTCCACCCCTTATATTTTCTCATTAGAATTCGACCATCATGGCATTGAAATCTTCGACCAAAGGAGGCTTTTCAAATACAGTCTCTTTTAAGTCGTCTATTAACGCATCTATCTGGCTTTTTTCTATGCCTGGCATACAAATAATATGCGCGATGTCATCCTGAACGGCTAACTGATATTTTTTGCAGATTAAGTCGGAAGGTTTTTTTAGCACAATAGTGATTGCGTTTTTATTTTTCCAAGCATCATACCCTATTAATGTTAATTGAGTTAAAGTGTATTCGGCGAGCTCTTTGCTACTTTCATATCGTTGTCTCAAACCCGAAACACCCAACTTTTTAAGAGCATACCATATAATTAAAGGTGATAGTCCATTTCTCGAACCGGTTATGGTAGTGTCTTTAGTTTTTACGTATGAGATTGATTTTGCGATACGATCACTGTGCTCTTTCTTACATAATACAATACCACAAGGAATAGGAGAGCCAATGAATTTATGTCCTGAAATCGATATGCTATCAATGCCATCCTGGAAATCAAATTTTGGTTTTTCTTTATAAAACGGAGCCATAATACCCGCTAATGCACCATCTACATGGATGTAATAATCTTTTAAGGCATATTTTGTAATAATTGCCTTTATTTTGTCGAGTTGATCTATAGCCTCTGTCATGGTAGTACCAACATTCATGAAAAATATGGCCGGACGATGTCTTCTTAGCTTTACGGTTCGATCCAAGTCTCTGTAATCAATCTCGCCATTGTCTAATGAACGGATTACAATATTCGGAATGTTCAAGAGATGAAGGTTCTTTTTTACACTGTAGTGGGTTGATTCAGAATAATAAACCATCCCGTTCGGATATGCCTCACGCGCTAAATACAGCCCGTATAGATTTCCTTCGCTACCACCATTGGTCACGTATCCCCAAGTGTTTTCTATTGAGGCTCGGAGCATTTTTGAGAAAAAATGTAATACCTCTATTTCTCGCTCCTTTGTGTCGATGGTTAAGGAAGAGGGAGTGAAGGGGTCTCCTACATTATTGATCTGTAGATTTAAAAAGGGTGCAAGGGCGTCAAACGAGAAGTCCCTCGCTAAAGGATAACCCAGGTAACCAGCATTCATTTGGGTTAGTCTTTCAAGTTCTGCCTTCAATAGATCATCTGTTTGTCTATTCATGAATTTGTTTCTTATTTTAAATAAATTATAACTGCAAATTTCTGAAATACTACATTGTGTTTTTGTACAATGATTTATTTACATTAAATTATATGGTAATTTTGTATTTATGTGATAAATAATAATGGTTAACTTTGTTCTTTCTCGATAAAACCATAAAAAACAATGAAATTAGACAGGACAGATAGAAAGTTAATCAATCTATTGCAAGAG
>JAHKAT010000199.1 GCA_018825925.1 Bacteroidota bacterium
AGCTCGTGAAAACAAATACATTTTATTGAATGCCCCAAATGATAAAATAGAAGAAATCACCAATATTTTACCAGGAATGAAAAGCCCAACGATTTTACCTCTGACTCAAAAAGGATGGTCAAGTCTACACTCCGTGGTCAAAGAAGATCAATTTTGGGACATTATAGGTCAGCTGAAAAAGTTAGGCGCTGAAGGAATTTTAGTAGTGCCTATTGAAAAAATGATTGTATGAAAAAGTTTAATTATCCGCCTAAATCAACATGGTCTGATTTAGCAGCACGTCCTGAATTTGACATCAAAGCACAATTGCAAATGGTGGAAACTATCTTTTCAGAAGTTGCAAAAAATGGCAATCAAGCAGTGAAATATTTCACGCATAAATTTGATAAAGTCACTTTAGATGAAATGATTCAAACTATTGAAATAGAAAAGATTGATATTGATGTAAAATTGAAATCTGCCATTGAAACGGCCTATAAAAACATCTATTTGTTTCACGAAAAGCAAGTGACAAAAAAAGAAATTATAGAAACCATGCCAGGTGTGCGCTGTTGGCGAGAAGCAAGAGCAATTCAAAAAGTAGGTTTATATATTCCTGGCGGATCTGCTCCTCTGTTTTCAACTGTTCTAATGCTCGGAATTCCAGCACAAATTGCCGGTTGTAGTGAAGTTGTTCTTTGCACTCCGCCGCAAAAGGATGGCACTATTCATCCAGCGATTTTATTTGCGGCTTCTCTTTGCGGAATCACCAAGGTGTACTCTATCGGAGGTATTCAAGCCATTGCAGCCATGAGTTTGGGTACTGAAACGATACCAAAAGTGGACAAGTTATTTGGCCCTGGAAATTCCTTTGTCACAGCGGCAAAAATGTACGCACAAAGCAAAGGAATAGCCATTGATATGCCTGCCGGACCGTCTGAGGTTTTGGTAATTGCAGACCGTTCTTGCGTTCCCGCTTTTGTAGCTGCCGACCTGCTTTCACAAGCCGAACATGGTCCCGATAGTCAAGTTATTTTATTGTCCGACGAGGAAGAAATAATTAATGAAGTTTTAAATCAAATATCGCTACAAAAAGAGGCTTTACCGAGATTGGAGATTACAGACAAGGCATTAATGAATAGTAAAGCAATACTTTTAAAGGATGTATCTGAATGTTTGGAATTCAGTAATATATATGCTCCTGAACATTTGATTCTTGCCATGAAAGAAACCTCCAATTTATTGTTGAAGATAGAAAATGCAGGATCTGTTTTTGTCGGAAATTACAGTTGTGAATCGGCGGGTGATTATGCTTCTGGAACAAATCATACTCTTCCAACGAGTGGTTTTGCAAGAAGTTATAGTGGCGTTTCTTTAGATAGTTTTTTTGAAAAAAATCACTTTTCAGGAAATAAGTGAGGTAGGAATTCAAAATATTGGGCCAACAATTGAAATCATGGCGACTGAAGAAGGTTTAATCGCTCATAAAAATGCAGTAAGCGTTCGTTTAAAAGAAATAGAAAATGTTTGAAATCAATAAGTTAATTCGCCCAAGTTTGAGGGACTTGAAACCTTACTCAAGTGCGAGAGATGAATATGAAGGAGAGGCAGAAGTGTATTTGGATGCCAATGAAAACCCAGAAGGCAATTACAATCGATATCCTGATCCTTTGCAGAGGAGTTTGAAAAATCAAATTGCCAATCGCGTACAAATTTCGTCAAATCAAATCTTTATTGGGAATGGTAGCGATGAAGTGATTGATTTGTTAATTCGTTTGTGTTGTGTACCTGGCCAAGATCAAATTATCACTTTCGTTCCTACCTACGGAATGTATAAAGTTTCTGCTAAAATCAACGATATCGAGGTGCTGGAATTGCCCATGGATGAAAATTTTCAACCAATTGTTAACGCTGATAATCCAGAGTGGAATAATCCTAAAAACAAATTGTTATTCCTTTGTTCTCCAAATAACCCAACAGGAAATTTAGTCAAAGATTCTCTTGTCGAAGATTTGCTAAGTACTTTCAAAGGCTTGGTGGTAATTGACGAAGCCTACATACAATTTACAAAGGAAAATAGTTTAATTAATTGTTTAAACAAACACAATAATTTATTTGTTATTCAAACATTTAGTAAATCTTTGGGATTGGCAGGAGCACGTATTGGAATGGGATTTGGATCTGTTGAAATGATAGATTGGCTGAACAAAATAAAACCGCCTTACAATGTTAGTGTACTGAACCAAGAGGCTGCCTTGAAGAAAATGTTAGAAAGTCAAGAGAACGCATCGTCGGAAGTTGACAGAATAGTACAAAATAGAAAGGAGTTAGAAGTCCAACTGGGTGGTTTAAAAAATATTATAAAAATCTATAAATCAGATGCTAACTTCTTGTTAGTTGAAGTGCTAGAGGGTGAAAAAATGTATAATGAGTTATTAAGAAATGGTATCGTAGTCCGAAAGCGTAAAGAAATAAGTGCCAACGCATTGCGTGTTACAGTGGGGACGAAAGAAGAAAATAGAAAATTAATAAATGTGATTTCAAGTTTAGCAGTATGAAAAAGGTGTTATTTATAGATAGAGATGGAACTTTAATAGTGGAACCACCATTTGATTTTCAGGTGGATAGTCTGGAGAAGTTAGAATTTTTGCCAGAAGTGTTTTATTATCTGAGCAAAATTGTGCGTGAGATGGATTATGAGTTAGTGATGGTCACCAATCAGGATGGAATGGGAACTGAATCTTTTCCAGAAAACACCTTTTGGCCGGCACAAAATAAAATGATGAAGGCCTTCGAAAATGAAGGAATAGTTTTTAAGGATGTGTGCATCGACCGAAGTTTTGAGAAGGACAATTCTCCATTGCGCAAACCCAATACGGGAATGCTTTTGCGCTACATGGATGGAACCTATGATTTAAAAAACTCATTTGTCATTGGTGATCGTTTAACAGATGTAAAACTAGCTGAAAATCTATCGGCACAAAGTATAGCTATTGGTATAAAAGCAGAAAACGCGACTCTTGAAGCACGAGGTTGGAAAGAGATCTATCAATTCTTAAATTCAATTGGCAGAAAAAGTGCAACCTATCGTTCTACAAATGAAACATCTATAGCCATTGAGTTAAACTTGGACGGCTCGGGTAAAAAATCAATTCAAACAGGTTTGCCCTTCTTTGATCATATGCTCGAACAAATTGCAAGGCATGGTGAAATTGATTTGAATCTAAAGGCAAAAGGTGATTTAGAAATCGACGAACACCATACCATTGAAGACATAGGATTGAGTTTGGGCTTGGCATTTAAAAATGCCCTTGGAAGTAAAAAAGGTATCGAGCGCTATGCGTTTTTATTGCCAATGGACGAAGCTTTAGCGCAAGTAGCAATTGACTTTGGAGGTAGAGCACAACTCGTTTGGAATGTTCCATTTTGTGGTGAAAAAACAGGGGATATTTCTAATCAATTGTGGGAACATTTCTTTAAATCCTTTTGTGATAAAGCTGAATGTAATCTTAATATTCAATGTTCTGGAGATAATGATCACCATATCATCGAATCTATATTTAAAGCCTTTGCTAAAGTGCTAAAGTCGGCGGTTAAACAAGACGACAAATATCAAATCCCAAGTACAAAAGGAATTTTATGATAGCTATTATAGATTATGGTGCCGGAAACATTACTTCTGTACGTAATTCTTTACGTCGTTTAAATGTAGAAGTACTTTTAACGCATAAAAAGGAAGAGCTTTTACAGGCGGATAAAATAATTTTTCCTGGAGTAGGTGAAGCTGGTTATGCTATGAAACAATTGATAGACAAAGATTTGGTCGATTTTATTCCTCAATTAAAAGTACCAGTTTTAGGGGTGTGTTTGGGCATGCAATTACTTTGTCGGCATACCGAAGAGGGAGATGTTTCTTGTTTAAATGTGTTTGAAACCAATGTTAAAGCTTTTCCGAAATTAAATATTGGAGATAAAATCCCACATATGGGTTGGAACAATCATACTGCAGTGAATGGTTCTTTGTTTGAAGGCATTGGCTGTGATGAAGATTTTTATTTCGTACATGGCTATTATGCAGAATTGAACCTGCAAACAGTTGCAACGTCGGATTATATCGTTCCTTTTGCTTCAGCTTTACGAAAAAACAACTTTTATGCTACCCAATTTCACCCTGAAAAATCGGCAGATCCGGGAGAACGTTTAATTAAAAACTTCTTGAAATTATGAGAATTATACCTGCAATAGATATAATCGATGGAAAATGTGTTCGTCTTTCTAAAGGGGATTACGATACAGCAAAAATTTATGGTGACGACCCGCTTTCAATGGCAAAGGAACTAGAAAGTGTGGGGATTAAATATCTGCATTTGGTGGATTTAGATGGGGCAAAATCTTCTGGTGTTATCAATGAAAAATGGATTTCTAAAATCGTGAAAGAAACCAATCTAACCGTTGATTTTGGTGGTGGTGTAAAAACAATCATCGACCTTGAAAAAGTATTGGATGCCGGGGCCAATCAAGTAACTGTAGGAAGTATTGCCATTAAAAATCCCGAATTATTCATTGCTTGGCTTGAGAAATTTGGATCAGAAAAAATAATCTTCGGTGCCGATTGTCGCAATGGTTTTCTATCCGGAAATGGATGGTTGGAAGATTCTTCTCTAGAAATTCAAACGATGCTTAATCGCTTTATTCCTGCTGGTTTGAAATATGTAATTTGTACGGATATTGAAAAAGATGGAATGTTGAATGGTCCATCCGTAATGCTTTACGAAGAACTTTTGAGCAAGAATAATATTCAATTAATAGCTAGTGGCGGCGTGACCACTTTTGAGGATTTAGATACACTGGAAAAGTTGGGTTGCGAAGGAGCGATTATCGGCAAGGCATTGTATGAGGGTAAAATGGATTGGAAAAAACTGGGAGAAAGATGTTAAAGAAAAGAATCATACCCTGTTTGGATATAAAAGATGGCCAGACCGTTAAGGGAGTTCAATTTGAAGGATTGCGTTTTGCAGGCGACCCTATCGAATTAGCCAAAAAATATGTGTTGCAAGGAGCTGATGAATTGGTTTTTCTTGACATTACCGCTACCATAGAAAAGCGGGCTACTTTGGTGGAGCTGGTAAAACGTATTGCGGCAGAAATTAATATTCCTTTTACCGTTGGAGGGGGAATTGCCACCGTGGAGGATGCTGCCGCCTGTATAGCAGCAGGTGCTGATAAAGTGGCTATAAATTCAGCGGCTGTGCGCAGACCGGAATTGATCAGCGATATTGCTTCGCGCTTTGGTTCGCAATGTGTGGTGTTAGCCATGGATGTCAAACCTTTTGACGGTGAATGGAAAGTGGTGATTCAATCGGGTAAAGAACCTACAGAATGGTCGGCTGTGAATTGGGCGAAGGAAGTTGAGAAACTTGGAGCAGGTGAAATTTTACTCACCTCTATGTTGGGCGATGGCAGTAAAAAAGGCTTTTCCTTAGCATTTACTGAAGTTATTGCTTCGGCGGTTTCAATTCCTGTAATTGCTTCAGGAGGGGCAGGTTCGGCAAACGATTTTTATGAATTGTTTAGTCAAACTCAAGCCTCTGCAGGTCTAGCTGCGAGCTTATTTCATTTCGATGAATTGAGTATACCCGATTTAAAAAATGATTTAAAAAATAAAAATATCGCAATTCGATGAAAGATAAATTCAACGACAATGAGCTAATTCCTGTAATAATTCAGGATATGATATCACAGCAAATACTGATGTTGGGATACATGAACGAAGAGGCTTTTCAAGTAACAATCAAAGGACAAAAAGTTTGTTTTTTCTCGCGTTCCAAAAACCGTTTATGGGTGAAAGGCGAAACCTCTGGGAACTTTTTCTTTTGGAAAAATTATGCTTGGGATTGCGATCAAGATGCTTTGATTTTTCAAGTAGAGGCTGTAGGTCCGGCTTGTCACAATGGCACCGTTTCGTGTTTTGAAGGTCTGTTGGACGGGTCTTTTATTCACCAATTGGAAAACACTATTTCACAACGCAGAAATTCAACGGACGAAAAATCCTATGTCTCTACCCTTAGTAAAAAAGGGATACACAAAGTAGCTCAAAAAGTTGGCGAAGAAGCAGTAGAGGTGGTTATCGAAGCCATGAGCAATAACGATGAATTGTTTTTGGAAGAATCTGCCGACCTACTTTTTCACTATTTGATTTTGTTACAAGAAAAGGGTTTCCGTTTAAAGGATGTACAACAAGTATTGCAAAAAAGACAAAAAAAGTGAAATTCAATCGTGCTTAAACAAGCTAGTTTAACGACCTGATGATTCTTGTTGTTTTTGAAGTAGTTACTAGTAATATCGTTCTAGATTCTTCAGGAAGCCTTGTTCAAAAAAGTGAAAAAACGTATCTTGAAGATCTAGATGGAAGACTTTGATAAAAATGCAATGAGAACGGTGAAAAAACCGAGTAGAGAAAAGATCGTGTAAAAATAGGGGATGTTTCAGAATGTAGCGAATGACATGGGTACATATACGAACATTTATTTTTGAGTATCTAAATCAATCTTCGCGAGGAAATGGACTCGTAGCTTTCTATCTTAAAAACAAGCAGTAAAAATGAGAATCACTTTGTTTCTTTTGATAGTTTTATTGGCGACTAATTTAGCGGCTCAGAAAAAAGTACTGCATTATACTGAAACTTCTGGTTATGACCATCAAACACGCGCTAATTCACTGCTTCTTTTTCAACAATTGGGGAACACCAATAACTTTACAGTAACTGATGATTTGACAGGGGAAGAGTTTAATGATTTAAACGAATTGTTGAGCTACGACTTGATTATCTTTTCGAATACTTCGGGGGAGAACATACTCGATCAAACTCAAAAAAGTCATTTTGAGCAATACATTCAAAATGGAGGTGCTTTTTTTGGAATTCATGCAGCCACAGATACTTATAGACATTCTTTGGCCAATGGAAACTCCACTGGAACTTGGGATTTTTATGCAGAAACACTAGGAGGGAGTGTTCAAGAGAATCCAAACCACGTTTCAGGCACACCCCTCTATTCCATCTCAAAAAAAGGAACACATCCTAGTACAGCAAATTTGCCGAATCCTTGGGCAAAAAACGAGGAGTATTATTATTGGGAAAATGGTTACTTGGATCCTTTGATTCAAGTGCTATTGGAAGTCGAGCAAACAGTCGGACCCAACAATATGGTCAATAGTTACGACGCTAAAAGAGCTGTGGCTTGGTGTAAAATTCTGACTTCTAATTCTAGAATATTCTACACATCCTTGGGGCACGACAATTCGGACTATACCTCTAACACTGTTTTTCAGCAATTAATTAAAGACGCAACACGGTGGTGTTTGGGTTTAGATGCTTCGGTGTCGTTGAATGAATTAAATAAAACAACTCAAGTTTTCCCGAATCCAACAAGGGGTGAAATACACTTCTTGTTGAATGGAATAGGCATTCAAAAAATAGAAATTTTCGATGTGCAAGGACAATTAATACGAACGAGATTAAAAGATCTTGAGTCCATCAATATCAGTGAATTACCAAGAGGATTATATACCGTGAAGTTGGAAACTGAACTTGGGGTTATTTTGAAAAAGTGTGTCAAACAATAGGCAACTCAATGCCTAACGTAAATTCGGTATTGAAAAACAACTTCGCCCTCTTTTTTTGCTGCGATATAGTACGGTCCATCCGCCAATATACTCAAGTCTATTTGAGTTTGATTGAGATAACTAGCCTGCATTTTTATATCGCCCAAGTCATCAAATATGGTCAAACTATCAATCAAACCGATGGCAGATTTTTCAATATAGAAAATAGTTCCAACTGCAGGATTTACATACAATTTAGGCTTTTCCAATGTAGAAAGATCTGGTTGATCAACCGTTCGTAAAATGACCGCGTTTGGACGAATCAATCCCCCAGAACCTGGGGTAATAAAATCGGAAATAAAAACGCCGTCTGCGTTGAATTTTTTAATGGAACCATCGCCACCGTTTCCCATAAGGAATTCACCATTCGGATATACGGCTACTCCTTCGGATTGTTTGAGACCGATTGCACTGCTTAACAGATACTGGCCATTGGCATCAAATTTTTTAATGCTGCCTCCGTCATAATCAGCAACAAATAGTTGACCACTTTTATTGAACCAAATATTGGTCGGACCCTCTAGGTTGGAGCTGATAAACAAACCTAAATCGATCCCTTTTGGGCTAAATTTTCGAATATAATTCTGCGTATAAGACGAAACATACAGATTTCCACCTCGATCCCAATCCATGCCAATGGCTTGAGGAATATTGGTGGTGGTGAAATTATCTAAGAATTCGCCATTTAATTGAAAGCGCTTCACTAAACCATCGCCGTACCACTGAAGAACATACAAAAGTGAATCAGGACCGATTTTCATTCGAGTAGGTCCGTCTAAATTAAAGGCAAAAGTATCAATGTATTCACCGCTATAGGATTCATATTTTATGATGGTGCCGTTGTTTAAGTTTGACACTAAAACTTCTCGTTGATCTTCAATAAACAAGATGTCTTGTGGCCAATCCAAATAGGAATTAATAAAAACCCTAGCTTGTTGTCCGTTCTCATCAAAACGCAATATTTGCCAAGGCGGATTACTCCAGTTTTCGGCGTCACTAACATAAATGTATTGGCTTTGTGCGATGCAAAAATTAAACGAAAGACCGATAAGGACGAGTAATATTGTTTGCATAGGCTTACTTTTCTTCAATTTACAATAAATGAATCATGGAAACAAATGAAAGAAAAGAAAACCGGTTTA
>JAHKAT010000200.1 GCA_018825925.1 Bacteroidota bacterium
CATTCTTTTTAAATCCTATTTCCTTTATTCTAAAACCAAATGATATGAAAACAAAACAATTCCTCGTACTAGGTTCGGCGGTATGCTTGCTGTTTAGCAATTGCAAAAAAGAAGACGCTAAAAAAACCATCGATTTTACGGCGATTACTAAAAACTATTTTGATGATAAAAATGCGCTCGATCCTTTGAGTGCAACTCAAAACGGACAAAGTCAGTACAACGATCAGTTGCAATTTGAAATGACCGATGGCTATAGAAAATCGCAAATGGCTTTTTTTGATAAATACCAGAAAACAATCGATGCTGTTGACCAAAAAAACTTAGCTGCAGAAGAGTTGAATAGTTACGAAATCATAAAATGGGAACTGTCGGTAGGTAAGGAATTATTGAACCAACCCACTAATTTAATGCCTATTCATCAGTTTTGGGGAACGCATTTAACCATGGGACAATATGCTGGAGGAAGCAGTGGCCAACCTTTTAAAACTGAAAAAGACTATACCAATTTCTTGAAAAGAATGGATTTATATAGCGTTTGGATTGATTCGGCGATGGTGTACATGAGAAAAGGTATTGACAAAGGAGCTGTTCTACCGCAATCACTAACAGAAAAAGTGATTCCGCAGTTTGATAAAATGGCAACGCCTCATATCGAAGACAATCTCTTTTACTCGGCTATTAAAATCATGCCTGCCACTTTCTCAGAGGAAACTAAAAAAGACTTGACAGCAAAATATACGGCAACGATTACCAACAAACTGATTCCGCAATACAAAAAAATGGCCGAATTTCTCAAGAAGGAATACCTACCCGCTTCTCGCAAAACTAGCGGAATAGGAAGTCTAGCTTTTGGCAAAGACCTCTATGCTGTGTATGTAAAACAATGGACAACCACGAGCATGACTCCTGAGGAAATTCATGAGTTGGGATTAAGTGAAGTGGCGCGTTTGAATGCCGAAATGGAAAAAGTAAAAACGCAAGTAGGCTTTAAAGGAACACTACTCGAATTTTTTGACTACGTAAGGAACAAAGCGGAATTAAAACCGTTTAAAAAGCCCGAAGAAGTCATCGCCAATTTTGAAAAAATCTACACGGTGATCAAACCCAATGTAGACAAGCTGTTCTCGTTACAGCCAAAAACCAAATTTGAAATTAGAAGAACAGAAGCCTTTAGAGAACAAACTGCAAGTGCAGAATACAGTCCAGGAGCTACTGATGGATCGCGTCCGGGGATATTTTACGTGCCTATCCCTAATGTGACGGAATACAATATGTATGGAGACGAAGATTTATTCCTGCACGAAGCCATTCCGGGACATCATTTTCAGATTTCGCTACAGCAAGAAAACGCAAACTTACCCGATTTTAGAAAATACAATTGGTTTGGTGCCTATGGAGAAGGTTGGGCATTATATACTGAAAGTTTGGGGAAAGAATTGGGCTTGTACCAAGACCCGTATCAATATTTTGGGATGTTAGGAAACGAAATGCACCGCGCGGTACGATTGGTTGTCGACACAGGATTGCACAGCAAAGGATGGGCTAGAGAACAAGCCATAAAGTACTCCTTAGCAAACGAAGCCGAAAGCGAAGCAAGTATCACCACAGAAATCGAACGTTATATGGCCATTCCGGGGCAGGCGTTGTCTTATAAAATAGGGCAATTAAAAATCATGGAGCTGCGCAAACGAGCACAAGATAAAATGGGAACCAGATTTGACATTAAAAAATTCCATGAGAAAGTGTTGGAATCAGGTGTCATGCCACTAGCCTTGTTAGAAAAAAATATTGATGCTTGGATTGCTGAAAAATAAAGTAATAAAAACAATAATAGCTCCTTATAATGGGAGCTATTATTTTTATATAATTAGTTCCCTTTCAAATGAATTAATTAAACTTAAATATTTTAAAAATTTTTAAAGAGATGGAGCATGCGTTATTTTAAAAATTTTTAAATAATTAAACAAAAAAAAAGCCTCTCAATAGAGAAGCTTTTTTTGTGCGGATAATAGGACTCGAACCTACACGCCTTGCGGCACCAGATCCTAAGTCTGGCATGTCTACCAATTTCACCATATCCGCGTAATTGTGGGTGCAAATATAGACATAAGTTTGAACTTTCAAAGCATTTTTTTAAAAAAATTTTTATTCTATTTTTTGTACTTTTGAAACTATAAAAAATTAGTTAA
>JAHKAT010000014.1 GCA_018825925.1 Bacteroidota bacterium
ATCAGACATTTTACCTACTTATGTAGCTGTCGTTTTTGTTGATTGGGACAACAACGGTACCTTCGACCCGACTGAGCAAATCACCACAAATTTACAAGGGACAAGTGTTTTTACCTTTAACATCACCTCCCCTCTTACTGCAACACCAGGTTTAAAGAGAATGCGAATACGTATGGGACAAAACACAGTTCCAGCAGCTTGTGGATCTATTGCTCGTGGAGATACAGAAGATTACACTATCAATTTAACCAACGCTGCGATACCAGCACCTGCGAATGATTTGTGCGCAAATGCAACTGTTTTAACCCCAACTTCATCTTGTAGCAATACTGGAGGTACCACTTTAGGAGCGACACAATCTTTTGCCCCTGGTACATGTGGTACGGGAGTTGCCAATGATGTTTGGTACACCTTTACAGCGAACGGATTATCCGAATATGAAATAAGAGCCACTGGCACTGGAGCTGGAACAAATCTTTTTGATCCAATTATTGGTTTATATACATCATGTAATGCAACCGGTTTCGTGAGTTGTATTAACGCCACAGGACCAAACGGTAGTGAAGTTATTTCCCCAGGGGTTTTACCAGCCGGAACATACTATTACCGAATTTATTCAAGTGGCGGTGCTGTAGGGAATTTCACGACTTGCGTTGTTGATATTACACCACAACCATCCAATGAATGTGACAATCCTTTAACATTGACGAATGTAAATAATAACTGTTCGGCTAATCAGCGATATAATAATTTTGGTGCAACCCCATCTGGTTTTGGTCCCCCTGCGTGTTGGGGCGCCGTTGGAACAGACGTTTGGTTCAAATTTGTAGCAGTAGCAGGAAACGTAAGAATTGACGTTTTTGGTTTGGGACAAAACTCAAACACCTTAGAACAACCTCAAATCGCTTTATATTCTGGAGCTTGTGCGGCTGTGCTTTTAACAGAAGGCTGTGCCTCAACTGTACCGGGATCGAATACTTCCTTCTTAAGTGTTGGAGGATTAACGGTAGGAACTGAATATTTGATTCGAGTATCGAGTGCAAATAGTAATCAAGGAACATTCCAATTTTGTATAGACAATTTCACCCCACCAGTTTTACCTGGACAAGATTGCGGAACAGCGCGAGTTTTGTGTACAAAAGATCCAATTGTTGAAACAGATATAACAGGATTTGGAGCAGATGGTTTTGAAGCGGCAAACTCATGTTTAGCAGCTGGGGTATCCACTGGTGCTGTAACCGAACAAAACTCCACATGGTACACTTGGACCGCAGCTAATAACGGAACTCTTGGTTTTGATATTATTCCAGCTGCCTCTACACCGAATTTAGATATTGACTTTGTTCTTTACCAAATGGACCCTGTAAATGGTTGCGTTGGTAGAACTGCATTAAGATGTATGGCTGCAAGTTGCGTTGGTCCAACAGGATTGAATGCTACTTCAGCAGATTTAAATGAAATTTTCGACTGCGATCCGGCAATACAAGACAATTATGTATTACAGTTAGACATGATTGCTGGTCAACGTTACGGTCTTTTAGTGAACAACTTCCAAAACGGAGGCTCAGGTTATACCATCAACTTCAATGGAACAGGGACATTTTTGGGCCCTCAACCAGCATTTGATGTCGTTGCAAACGACCCATGTGTGCTTCCTCAAACGGTAACCATAACTAGCACATCAGTTGATGTTGACACCTATTTGTGGAATTTTGGTAGTGGAGCAAATCCTGCTACGGCCAATACTGCTGGTCCTCACACAGTCACGTATAGCACATCTGGTACAAAAACAGTTTCTTTAACAGTGACAGGTGCAGGAGGATGTGACTCTTTGTTACAAATTCAATACGAAGTAGCGCAACCATTGGCTGCAACATCAACAGTTATCAATGCAATATGTGATCAACCGAATGGTTCTATTACTGTTAATTCAACTGGAGGAAATGGTAGTGCAGGTGATCTAGAATACGCTATTAATGGTGGAACTCCTCAAAGCTCCAATCAATTCACAAATTTATCACCTGGAACCTATGCTGTTTCTGTGATTGATACGTCCAATTGTACATTTGATTTTAACGTAACTGTAGGAAATACCCCTACCCCAGTTATTAATCCAATTGCCAATGTAGTAGCATGTGACGAGTATATTTTACCTGCTATTGCTGGTACTAATTTAACTGGAAACGAAAGTTATTATACTGCAACGAATGGTGGAGGTATCAATTACTTACCTGGACAAATCGTTACCGATGAAATCACACTTTTTGCCTACGATGCAACCACTACTACACCAGTTTGTAGCGATGAAGAAATGTTTACCATTACAGTAAATGAAGCACCAGGATTTCAAAATGTAACTAGAGTATGTAACCCTGGAAATGCAGATTACGTCGTTTCCTTCGAAGTAATAGATGGTGATCCAGCTAGTTATGCAGTCAACGTAGTTGCACCTGCAATGGTTACTGGAACATTTTCTGGCACCACTTGGACATCAAGTGTAATACCTAGTGGCACGACTTACATTTTTGAAATAACTGATGGAAATGGTTGTACGCCAACCCAAGTAACAGGTGTAAGAGACTGTAATTGTACTACGGATGCAGGTACTATGAACTCTGCTCAAATCAATCTTTGTGGTCCTGGAGTAATTACAGCAACGCATGTAGCTGGATCTTTTCAAAATGATGGGGACGACGTTTTAAGATATGTATTGCATACCAATAACGGGCCTAATTTAGGAACTGTACTTGGCACGAACACCACTCCAAGTTTTAGTTTTGGAGGTACAATGACCTACGGTACAATTTACTATATTTCTGCCATCGCCGGAAATTCAGATGGAATGGGTGGAGTAAATCAAGCTGACCCATGTTTCAGTGTAGCATCAGGGACACCTGTTCGTTGGAGAGAACTACCAACTGCTGATTTTTCAGGTTCTGCATCTATTTGCAATGGTCAATCAACTCCATTAACTTTCACTTTAACAGGCTCTTCCCCTTTCAGTGTAACCTACAATAACGGAAGTGGAAACCAGACAGTGACCAATTTATCTGATCAAGGTACACAAGTTGTTTCACCAACCATTACAAGAAATTACACCCTGATTTCTGTAACAGGTGTGAATGGTTGTAGCGGAACAGTAGCTCCAACCGTACTTACGGTAACTGTAAATAACCCGCCTGTAGTTTCTGCACCAACCTATATTTGCAACGCTAATAATGACGGTTATGCGGTTCAATTCACGATAAGTGACGGAAATGGTGGCCCTTATTTAGTTACCCCTATTTCACCAGCAGGACCTACAGTATCTGTTGCAAGTGTTTATACTTCAAATGATGTACCTTCAGGAACTGCTTTCACTTTCCAAGTAGACGATGCAAATGGTTGCGGTCCAGTAATGGTAACCGGAACTCATTCATGCGCATGTAGTTCATCATCAGGTTTAATGTCACAAACACCAATTCAAGCCTGTGAAACACAAACAATTTCACCTGCTCACAATCAAGCAACGATGGTATTGGACAACAATGATGTCTTAACCTACGTATTGCATGATGTTTCAGGAGGTACTTTGGGAACTATTTTAGCAACCAACAATACCAATTCAACTTTCGGTTTCCAAGCAGGTATGACTTATGGTACTACTTATTATATTTCAGCTACAGTTGGAAATAATGATGGAACAGGAACAGTTGACTTTGCAGATCCTTGTTTGTCAGTAGCTAGTGGTACTCCTGTTGTTTGGTATCTAACACCAACAAGTACAGCCGGAGCCGTTACGAATCCAGTTTGTGCAGGTCAGCCATTGGAATTAACATCAACCAATACAACCGCTGCGCATTCATGGACACATAGTAATTCCATTTATACAACAACTAACAGGAATCCAACGCGTAACCCTGCAACAACATCTATGTCGGGAATTTACACTTTAACGGTTTCTGCAAATGGTTGCTCTAGTACATCATCGGTGAATGTAACAGTTAACCCGGTTCAAAATGCAACCATTAACAATGCACCTGCAGGGCCGTTTTGTAGTGAAGATGGAACAGTTCAATTTACAGCAGTAACGCCAGGTGGAACTTGGAGTGGACCTGGAATTACAAATCCTGCTCAAGGCTTATTCTCCACACAAACAGCAGGAGTTGGTACACACACCATCACCTACTCTTTCGGAGGAACTTGTCCTTCAAGCTCAACGAAAACAGTTGTTGTTAATGAATCTCCAGTATTTGATTTCGCTGCAGATGTAGTTGAAGGTTGTTCACCTTTAACAGTAAATTTCACAAATACATACCCAGGAGCAGATATTTATGCTTGGGATTTTGGTGATGCTTCTGCAATTAACAACACTGAAAGTCCTTCACATGAATATAACGCTGGAAATTTTGATGTTACCTTGTCTATAACCAGAAATGGTTGTACAACCGTAGAGAATAAAAATTTCTATATTCTTGTGCATCAGACACCACAAGCAGACTTTGCTTTCATGACTGACGACCAAGAAGGTTCAGTTGTTTTTGAAAACTTGAGCACAGGTGGCGTTTCATATACCTGGTCTTTTGGTGACGGTCAAGGAAGTACAGAGTTTTCACCACAACACCAATATGGAGCCCAAGGAACATATGATGTTTCTTTAGAAGTTGTTGGTGCTGGAGGATGTATGAATAGTATTACAATTCCTGTAACAGTGAACACTGGAGCTACTGTATATATACCAAATGCATTTACTCCAAATGGTGATTCTGAAAATCAATATTTCATGCCTGTTCTTGGTGGTGACATAGATTTCTCAACTTACAAAATGCAAATTTTCAACCGTTGGGGAGAATTACTGTTTGAATCAAAAGACCCGAATATTGGATGGGATGGAACCTTTAAAAATAAAGCTTGTAAAGTAGGCGTATATTCTTACAAAGTTTACTTTAAAAATAGTTCGACAGACAAGAAAAATGAAATTAAAGGAGCAGTTAACCTGATCAAATAAAACGATTATTTTAGGATGATCAATCTTTGAAAAAATAATTGATAAATCAACAAAAACTCAGCAAGTTCATTCCTGCTGAGTTTTTTTATGTATACTTGTTTCTGTATTAACTGAATTAGAAGTCCACTGTTCAAGCCATTAAATAATAGGCAACCCATTTTAAAGTCATTCGTTATATATTATAATAGAGGCTTTTAAAGGGGTTTCTATACTGAAAATGCACATTCACAAAGAAAAAAAATATGAAACGGAAAAACTCAGTACGACGATTATTAATAGCATTCTTAACTGTCTTTTGCGTCGTTTATTCTCAAAATTTGTACAGCCAATATTGTCCCGCGACAAATACAGATTGTAACTTCGAATACGTCACCAATGTTACATTAAGTAACATCAACAACAACTCTGCTTGTGATGCTCCTTATGATGATTTTACAGCGCAAGTTGGTGACATGATGCGAGGAGTTACCTATAATGGAACAATCACAAAAAATGGAAATATTGCCACCTATCTAGCGACTATTTTCATCGATTGGAACAAAAATGGAATCTTCGATTTAACTGGAGAAGATTTTCCAGGAACATTAAATGCTACACAAACAGGGTTTACATTTTCAATCGCTACTCCAGCTGGTGCTTTACTGGGGGCAACAAGAATGCGAGTACGTATGGTGCAAACTACGCAACCTACCGCCTGTGGAACTTTTGGCAGAGGTGATGTTGAAGATTATACCATTAATGTTATACCCGTAGGGCCGCCTTCAAATAACACTTGCGCCACAGCTACTACATTGACTCCCAATGGTTCTTGTGTCGTAACCAATGGAACTACTACAAATGCAACTCAACAATATCCTCCAACAGCTTGTTCGGGAAATACAGCCGCAAACGCAAACGACGTGTGGTACTCGTTTACTGCAGATGGAGTAAAAAACTACACAATAAATACAACCGGTCTTGGAGGATTCAATCCAGTTTTGGCTTTCTACAATAATTGTGGAACACCGGCACCCGTTTCTTGTGTGGATGCAACCTCCATAAATGGAACTGAAACCATTAACGTAGGAGTTTTACCTGCTGGAACCTACTATTACCGAGTATATGGAAATGGTGGTAATGGTAACTTTTCTACATGTGTTACCTTTCCTGGAGGTCTAACCTATTGTACTGCCACTAATACAGATTGTGCCTTTGAGTATATTACCAATGTGACCCTAATTACCATAAATAACAATTCCCTTTGCGATGCTCCATATGATGACTTTACTGCTCAATCTACCACTGTTGCTTTGGGCCAAACCTATAATGGAACCATTTCAAAAAGTGGAAACGTAGCTACCTATTTAGCAAGCGTCTATATTGACTGGAATCAAAACGGTGTCTTTGATTTACCGAGTGAAGAAATTACAGCCAATCCCAATGCAGCTACCACAGGGTTCGACTTTTCAGTTTCCCCACCAGCAGGTGCGTTATTAGGTAATACGAGAATGAGAATTCGAATGACTCAATTTTCAAACACCCCAGCGCCATGTGGTCCAACAACCCGTGGAGATATAGAAGATTATACGCTCACTGTTACGAATATTGTTGTGCCTCCAAATGACGACTGTGCCAATGCAATTACAGTAAACCCAACTACTGGATGTACATTAACAAATGGTTTTACAACGAATGGAAACCAACAATACCCTCCTACCAACTGCTCGGGTACAACGACCCCAACAGCCAATGAAGTTTGGTATAAGTTTACTGCAGACGGAACCAGTATATATCAAATTCAAACTACTGGGACTGGAGGATTTAACCCTGTTTTAGGTTTATACACGGCCTGTGGAGCTGCCAACTTGGTCATTTGTAAAGATACCTCTGGGGTAAATCAAACAGAAATAATTAATGCAGGTATTTTGGCTGCAGGAACGTATTATTATCGCATTTATGGCAATGGAGGTGACGGAACCTTTTCAACTTGTGTTCAAGTTACATCAACAACAGGTTTAAACTATTGTACGGCCTCAAATACAGATTGCGGTTTTGAATATATCACCTTTGTAGGTTTAACAACAATTGGTAACACAAGTGATTGTGGAGATCCTTATGATAATTACACGAGTCAGATCGCCTATATACGACCTGGTCAAACTTACACTGGTCACATTAAAAAAAGTGATATTTTAACGAACTATACATGTTCCGTTTTTATCGATTGGAATCAAAATGGAACTTTTGATTTAACAGAAACGATTAACGCTACAGCAACTGGTACTTCTACCTTTAGCTTTACAGTAATGCCCCCAATAACAGCAGTTTTAGGGAGCACAAGAATGCGAGTTCGTATGGTTCAAAACGATGTTCCAACGGCCTGTGGTGCTATTGGAAGAGGTGATATTGAAGACTATACAGTTAACCTTTCCAATACTCCGGCTCCTGTTCCAGCTAACGATGACTGTAGTGGTGCCATTCCAATAACTCCAACAACTTCATGTGGAAGCCATGGTGGAGGAAGTACTATTGGTGCTACTCAACAATTTCCGCCTCAACTTTGTGACGGATCAACAGCTGCTTCTGCAAATGAAGTTTGGTTTTCATTTCAAGCAAATGGTACAAGTGGATATCAAATCACCATAAACCCAGACCCAAATTTCGACCCGGTAATTAGCCTATATAATGCTTGTGCAGCAGGAAATCGCATTGATTGTGAAGACTTACAAGGAGTTGGACTTATTGAAAACATGTTTACAGGAGTATTGCCTGCGGGTACTTATTACTATCGAATTCATGGCAAAGGTGCCGCCGGAACATTCGCTCATTGTATTAAAGAACTATTGCCTCAAGATGAATATGGTTGTGCAACAGCCAAAGTATTATGTTCGAAAGATCCAATTTCTGAAAGCGCCGTTTTGGGTTATGGTTTAGACGGAGCTGAATCTTACGGTTCGTGTTTAGCCGCCGGCGTTGGTTTAGATGCAAATACAGAAGAAAACTCAAAATGGTACAAATGGACCGCAGACAATAATGGCGTACTTACCTTTGACATTGTTCCTCGAGATACAGGATTTCCAACCACGGATAGTTTGGATGTTGACTTTGTACTTTACGAACTTGATCCTAATTTAGGATGCGCAGGAAAAATACAATTAAGATGTATGGCTTCCTCTTGTAAAGGACTTACTGGTTTAAATACTACGTCGGTTGACGTTACCGAATTACCAGATTGTTTGCCCGGAGATGATAATTACGTTCAGGCTTTAACCCAAACAGCGGGTAAAGTCTATGCTCTAATGATCAATAATTTTGATTTACCCTCTCGTGGATATGATTTATATTTTGGCGGAACAGCGACGTTTAGAGGACCAAAACCAGAGATCG
>JAHKAT010000201.1 GCA_018825925.1 Bacteroidota bacterium
GATTCCCAGGAGTCATCAAGGCATCATTATCAACCGGCTCACCCAAAAACACTTCATCATTTCCTGTTAAACTTGGGAAATATAGATCTATTGTCGAACCGTTTGGACAGGTTAGCGTGATATCTATATCAAGTAAATAGGAATGCTCCATATCTATACAAACCTTTGTCAAGTCATTCATATTAGCAAGAGTTGCACCAGGATTAAAACAGTCTAATGAAACCTTAGTTGTATAGGATGTCCCCGAACCATCCGGAAGAAAGGTCAGTCCTGGCGACTCCTGATTACAGAATAGTTCAATTTCTTTTGGTTGAACTGCCCCTGTTAAAACATTCGCATCATCTAAACAAATTTCATCATGTTGTTTCCCTGTTCCATTAAAAGTTGGAATATCCGAAACGCGAATTCGAATTTGAATATCATTAGTGTTTTTACATTTATTGATGTCAGTTATGTTTAAATCTAAATCATAAACTCCTGGTAATCCAAAAGATTGAGAAACTGATTGCCCAGATTGAACAACACCATTTCCGAAATCCCATGAAAAAGTAGAAGTAGCGTCTGATTGGGCATAATTAGTATTATTATTTGGATAACTACTTCCAGCAACCAAATTGATTATCTCGCCTAAACAAATATCAATAAAACCATTAACCACTGGCTTAGAAGATGAACCAATACTTGCAATTACTGTTTGACATGGAAATACACAAGACATATTGGCTACAAAACCCACATCCCTACCGGTTCCATCAGACGTAAAACGAAGTGTTAGACAACCGGAGGGATTGTTGGCTTGAATATTAAACGGTCCAAGAGTCCCTGTTAAAGTCGCTAACAACGGCGCACCGGTATTTACACCATCATAGATGTATAAATAATCAAAGCCATTTTCTAATTGAAAAGTAGTGAATTCTAGAAACATGGATGCCCCCGGTGTGGAGGGACAAATTGTTGTCGTGATGTTTCTATTATTTCTATAATTAGCGGTTCCATTTTCATCATACAGTGTGCCTGAACATCTTTGAAAGTTCCCGTCTGTTTGAATCAAATCTTGTCCAAATGCCAGTGAAGACAACAAAAAATATAAAATTCCTATAATTTTTAAATTTCTCATAATTTCAGATCTTTTAAGGATGGTACAGTGATATAGGTTTTACTGCCAGAAATATGTAAATACTGACGATTGATTGTTGGGCGCCATGAATAAATCAAGGGATTAAAGTTTTCTGAATTATAATCTTTTAAAAAATCTTCTAGTTCTATTTTCTCTTTACTGCGGAAATGCAATATTTGATCAACTTCAGTGTACTTTCCATTAAATGGTTCCCGTTGAATGACAAACAATCCAACCTCCACATATTTTCTCAAATAGTTTAAAGTGTTGTTTTGTTCAAAATCCAACAACTCAGCAGTTGTATATGTTTCGGCCAATAAATCTCTCCTAACTTCCTGAGTATACCCCACTAGATTTAAAAAAGTTATGATACCTACGAATAGTGTTTTTTTCATGTGAAATAGATTTAACGTAACAAGGTAACGCTAAAACCTATTGTTGGTTGCCTAAAAAATCTATAAATCATTATTCAACACCTAACAATTCATTGATACAACAATAAAATAACATTTTGTTAATTAATTGACAATCAATATCTGTAAAACTTCCAATAAAAAAGGCTACCAATCGGTAGCCTTTTTTTATTATCGTTGAAGATTTACGAAACCATTCCTTCTTTTTCTTTCATCCGTTTCTTTCAGTAAGAATTGGACTTCATAAAGATAAACTCCTGAGGGAGCTAAGCGATTTTGTGAATAGGTACCATCCCAACCTACATTAACATCTCTAGATTCAAATAATACTTCCCCCCATCTGTTGTAAATTCTTAGTACATAAGTGTCTTTATCCATCCCTGAGGATAAAACAGGCATGAATTCGTTATTCACTGAATTTCCGTCTGGAGTAAAACTGTTGGGGATATAAAATATTACATCCTCAATTAAGCTTACCTCCTTAAACAAACTGTCAATACAACCGCCTTGGGATATGGCATATAATCCAATTGAGGCCGTCAAATTTCCGTTAAAATCTATTTCAAGATTCGGTGATTCATCCGTAGAAACTTGAATTCCATTGACAGTCCAAACGTAATTTACGGCGCCTACAGATTTGTTTAACGCCAAAACATTAGGGTCATCTTCACTCAATTCAGTAGAGCTCAAATTAAACCTTGCATCAGGAATTGGAGAAACTACAACATATTGATTTTTTACCTCTTGATCAATACAACCATTGGCATCAGTCACAACTAAACTTACCGTATATGTTCCAGCATTCGTAAACAAGTGAGAAACCAAACCGCAATCTGACGATGTTGATCCATCTCCGAAATCCCAAGCACAATTAACAGAACCTGCAGTAGTATTCGAAAAATCAACTGAAAGAGGTGCGCAACCAGTCAATAAATTAGCTGAAAAATCAGTATTAACAACATTTATTATTACAACTGTATCTGCAGTCGAGGAACAGCCATTCACTGTTGCTGTAAACGTATAGGTACCTGCCATGTTGGCTGTAACATTGTTTATTGTAATGTTTTTTGAATTTGCGTTAAATAAATTTGGTCCATTCCAAGCATAACTTGCGTTATTAGGAGAACCTGTCAACATTAATGTCTCCCCCTCACATATTTCTCGATCTCCTGAAATTGTTGCAAGTGGTCTTGGTCTTACTATCAAGGTTGTTCCTCCATTTGCGACGCATCCATTTAAACTATAGGTAACATTGTAGTTGGTATTCACCACAGGTGAGTCATTAACCGTTTGACTTGTTTGTCCTGCAATAGCCGGAGAAGCTGTCCAATTGTAAGTTCCTCCTGCCGGAGTCGGGTTAGCAGTAATAACCGCTACATCCCCAACACAAATGCTAGGCGCTGAAACGGTAACTGTTGGTGCTGGCGTAACAGTTACTACACTTGTCGCTGTGTCTGTGCAAGTTCCAACTGTATATACCAATTGATAAGTCGTGGTATTTGCTGGTGTTACTGTTATTTGAGGAGTTGTTGGTAAATTACCTGGTGTCCACAAATAACCACCTCCTAAGGAATCAACTACCGCAATCAAGGTGGCTGAATTTCCGATACATATCGACGTGTCTTTCAAAGAAACACTTGGTGCAAATTTAACTGTTACAGTCGCTGAAGCTGAAGCGCTACAACCTCCTATAGAATAACTCACTGGATACGTTGTAGTAGCCGTTGGTGAAACTTGTAATGTACTCATATTACTACCTGCTGGTGCCGGAGGATTCGCCCATAAAAACGTTCCTCCTGATGGGTTTACTGCAGTTGTTAAAGTTGCTGTTTCACCCGGACAAATTGTTCTGGAGCTTGTTGAAATCGTTGGCTGAGCCCCGACACTTACGGTTGAAATATCCGAACTACTGCATCCATTTAAAGTATAAGTTACCGTATAATCTGAAGTGGACGGAGGAGTAATTGTAATACTTGAAGTGGTTTGACCACTTGGCTGCCAGTCATAGGTCCCTCCTGGTAAATCCACATTTGAAGTAACCACCACTGAATTTCCTTGACAAATAGCTGTATCCAAGGCTGTAATTGTAGGCACTTGATTTACAGTTATATATGATGAATCAATTGTAGAACAACCATTTAAAGTATAATTCACATAATAGTATTGACTACTTGCTGGGCTCACAGTTATTGTTTGAGTTGCTGGCAATGCGCCAGGCGACCAACTATAAGTTCCACCAGTTTGAGAAGGAGTAGCTGTTATATCATAATTACTACCTTCACAAATAGCATTGTCCATCACTGTCAAAGAGGGAGTTGGCTTTAAACTTAAAATTCCAGTTCCCCCAACACTTCCACCACAAGTAACGTCTTGCATAGAAACAAGTGAATATCCTCCAGGTATAGAATCGTAGAAACTAAATGTGGTAGTATTGATACCCATAAAAGTTTTATTACTTGTACCATTAAACGCTGTAAATTGAAAGGGAGGAGTTCCAGTAAAATCAACTGTAAACATAGCCGAGTCCCCATGACAAATCGCACCTCCACCAGATAGCAAGGCTGTTGCTGAACAGTTACAATTTTGTGAACCATTAATATTTACAACATTACAGTTATTTCCATCGTTAAAGTTGAAAGAATAGTTGGGTGAAGCAGAAGCGATTGCATTACTCGTAAATATATATACTCCTGCTGAGGGGTTTGTGATAGTTCCTCCATTCATACCAGTCACATTATAACTAGCTGGATTACCTCCATTCAATCTAAAACTTACCACATATGTTGTATTACTCATATCACAAGTAGCGGTGGTATTTGAACTTGAAACGGTAGAATTCACTGTAATTACAGCAGAACCACTAACAGCTCCTGAACAGGCAGCATTTGAGACAGACACCAAAGTATAATTCCCTGCTGCACTCGTCGTAAAAGTATACGGATTAGCACTAATGTTTGATAATGAACTATTTGTAACACCATTGTTATAAGTAAAGTTCCATGGTCCAACCCCCGTAAATGAGACTTGGATAGTTGCTGTATTACCTTGACAAATCGTTTGTGTTCCAGTAATTGTTGCCGAAGGCGTTGGACTTACAACCACCGTTCTGGTAGTACTTGTTTGACAGCCTATTCCAGGAGAGAGATAACGAACGGTATAGGTTCCGGGAGTTGAAGTAGCCAAATTAATGGTTCCAGTGCCAGCATTGATTGACAACCCTGCTGGAGTAGCTGAGAAAGTTCCGCCATTCAAGGCTTTCGTTGGAGTTGGGTTTGCAGCATTTAAACAATAACCCGCTTGTGAGTAATTAAAACTAGAATTTTCGCCATTTAGAACCGTAAAACAAACCGTTGTATCGTGGTCGCAACCAAACTCATCCGTTGCAACAAAAGTGTAGCAACTAGTTCCTAAGGTTGTAGGTTGAACAACAATTGTTTTTTTAGAATAAGATACTATACTTGGATCTGCAGCCCATGCTGTATCAGATAAAGTTGGTGTACTGTTAAATATAGTGGTGTATAAAGCTGGCGAAAAATTCAAATCCCAATTAAAAATAGTACCATTATCTTGCGCTAAACCATCCGTGATTGTAAGTGTCCAATCACCATTTAGAGGACATCCAACTAAACCTGCAAAAGATTGTTGTGGCCTGTAATTACCGGCAGGGATGTAGTATTTATTTGCCTGAACCACCCCGTCATTATCTGTAAAAGTTTGTGTCGGTATTACCCCTAGAGGTGGCGGAAGAGCTGGAAAACCAACTTGAGACCACGTTTGAGCTGCGCCCATGGTGAAACAATAATTATATGGATCCCCAAGAGTGGCTGAGTTATCGTTGTCAACTGGCTCACCCAAATAAACTTCATTTAAACTAGTTAATGGTGGAAAAAACAAATCAATAGTTGTTCCATTCGGACAAGTCAAAGTAATATCTAAATCTCCTAAATAGGAATGTTCGAGAGCCATACAAACGGATTGTAAATCATTTACCGTTGCAATTTGTGTTGCTGGATCAAAACAATCCAAGGTTATACTTGTGGTATATGCCACACCTACCCCATCAGGAACAAAGGTGGTGTCCGATAAATTAGAGTTACAGAAATAAACTATTTCAGTTTCCTGTGCCACACCTGTTAAGGTATTGGTTTGACCCAAGCAAATACTAGGTTTTAAAGCTGAAGTTCCAGTAAATTTAGGCACATCAGAAACCCTTACCAGTATGTTAATATCATTTGAATTGTCACATCCATTAATATCTGTAACGTTTAAATCTAAATCATAAACACCTGCACCAGCGAAAGTTTTGGTAACGGTTTGACCATTGCCATAAGTTCCATCACCAAAATCCCAATCAAATGAAGACGTTGCATTCGATTGCGTATATAAAGTGGTTGTTGAAGGATAATTCGCACTTCCGTTTAAAACCAATGTTTCGCCTAAACACAAATCAATTGTTCCAGCACTCACGGCCGGAGTAGATGAGTTGATATTGGCAATGACTGGTTGACATGGAAACACACACGAAATATTTGCACTAAATCCAGGGTTTTGAATTGAAGCATCTGAAGTAAATCGCAAAGTAATACAACCACCAGGATTGTTGGATTGAACGGAAAATGGAATCAGCGTACCATCAAAAGTTCCAATCAAAGGCGATCCTGTATTTGGACCATTAAAAACTTCCAATTCATCCAGACCAGCCTCTGTTGCAAACTGCGTAAAATCTAAACGCACACTAGATCCGGCAATTGTAGGACAAATAGTAGTCGTAACGTTTGCACTTGCGGGATAATCCCCTGCTCCTCCTGGATCCAATATTTTACCACCGCATTGACTAAAAGTCCCGTTTACCATTGTAATATTTTGAGCGCTTACGGAGGCGACCAAAAACATTGATACTAATAATGCTATGTTCTTCATATTGATCTTTTTAAGTCAGTTTGTGAAGGGATTATGAAATACAAATCAGTTCCCGACAAATGATAATATTGTCTATATTTCCTTGGTCGCCAAGAATAAATCAAAGGATTAAAACTTTCTTTTTGGATATCCTCGAGAAAATCTTTCGAAGGGATAACTCTCGTTTTATCTACGCTTAAAACCTTTTCAATTTCCGTCCATTTACCGGAGTTCAAGGGTTTAATAAAATAGACTACGCCTTGATCAGCATACAACTTTAGCAAATCACTATTCTCAGAATACTGAGTATCATGGATTTGTGTTGTTTCGTTTGAATTTAAAGTCGACGGCTTAGTTTGACTTTTTTGACCGAAGGCCGCTCCCAATATACAACTGAAGAGCAAGGTGGAAATAAATTTTTGAATCATGGAGATATCTAAGTTGTGTATACATAACGAATGTCGAGACTTAGAAGTTGCTCGACATTTAACATTTTAAGA
>JAHKAT010000015.1 GCA_018825925.1 Bacteroidota bacterium
AAAAAGCATTACGATAAAATTCAGCAAAAACTAGAAATCTCCGACGACGATTTAAGAGACGCCGTTGCCGAAATCATTAAATTGAACCCCAAACCAGGAGGTTCGATGAAAGAATCTGCCAAAAATTTTCAGCAAATTATACCAGACTTTCAAATAACTGAGTTTGAAGGGAAATTAGAATTATCCATACACGGAAGAAATGCCCCTGAATTAAAAGTAAGCAAAGGGTACGAGCAAATGCTTCGCTCCTATTCCGAAGGTGCCAAAACATCCAAAGGGGATAAAGATGCCGTGCAGTTTGTGAAGCAAAAACTAGACGGTGCCAAATGGTTTATTGACGCTATTAAACAACGTCAAAACACTTTGCTCACAACGATGCAAGCCATCATGCACTATCAAAGGGAGTTTTTCTTGACCGGCGACGAAGTCAATATGAGACCGATGATTTTAAAAGATATCGCCGAAATCGTTAATTTAGATATCAGTACCATTTCTCGTGTTGCAAACAGTAAATACGTGCAAACCAATTATGGCGTTTATAGCTTAAAGTACTTTTTCTCCGAATCACTTTCTACCGACAGTGGCGAGGAAGTTTCCACGAGAGAAGTTAAAAAAATATTGTCGGACGCTATTGGTGTTGAACATAAGAAAAAACCATTGACTGACGAAAAACTAGCTGAACTTCTAAGAGAAAAAGGCTACAATATAGCACGTCGAACGGTTGCTAAATACAGAGAACAATTGAATATACCCGTGGCTCGATTAAGAAAAGAACTGTAGAATGAAACTTGTAGCACAAATAATTTCGTGGGTTTTCGTGCCATTGTTCATGCCGCTGTATGCCCTTCTTATTTTGATGTTTATACCCTCCAGAGAAGATTATCTTATCAACGATGATTCTTTGTTCTTTCTATCTTTAAACTTAAAGTTAAGTCTGCTTTTTATATTTTTCATTTTCAGCATATTGGCACCAGGCGTCACCTTGATAATACTACTGAAAAAAGGCCTGATTTCCAATATCGAAATTGATGACAAAAAGCAACGTTTAATTCCTTTGTTAATTACTGCATTTTATTGCCTAGTCCTTTATTTGTTTTTTGTTTTACGCACCTCCAATATTTATCTACCCAAGTACATTTACGCCTTGCCTTTAAGTGGGTTTATTACCATTGGTTTGTTTGCTTGGATTAACTTCTACACAAAAATATCTCTCCACGCCTGTGGCACAGGAATATTAACCGGGCTAATCTATGCCTATTGTTCCCAGTCAATTTACTTTGATTTCAGCCTTTTACTAATTGCGGTTTTCATAACAGGACTGGTGATGTCGTCAAGAATTTATTTGAACAAACACACACTACCACAGGTTATTTATGGTTTTGCTGGCAGTGCTATTATTGTTTATTTTATTAATTTTTTCTACCCTACAGGTTTCTAAACCAACTTGGACTTGTATATTTAAACTAAATACAAAACACATGAAAAAAAGCATCGTTTTCGCCCTTATTGCTCTTACAATCTTTAGTTGTGGAGTTATTAATAAAAAGAACAAAGGAAAAGGATTTAACCTGTTTACTGTTGAACAAGACAAACAACTTGGCGCACAAGTAGCGGGTGAAATAGACGGAAACCCTGCGCAATATCCAATATTGGATTCTGCCAAAAATGTTGAAGCTTACAAATTGATTTATCGAGTTAGAGATGCTATTTTAAATTCTGGAGAGGTGGATTTCAAGGATGATTTTACTTGGAGATTGCGCATCATCAATGACGACAAAACCTTGAATGCATTCTGTACACCAGGAGGTTACATATACATCTACACAGGTATTTTGAAATATTTAGAAAATGAAGCGCAATTAGCAGGTGTAATGGGTCATGAAATCGCCCATGCAGATCTACGACATTCTACACGCCAGATGACCAAGCAATTTGGAGTACAGGTTCTATTAGATATCCTTGCTGGTAACCGCGCCATGCTTAAAGACGTTACCGCTGCATTGGTAGGCTTGAAAAACTCAAGAGCAAATGAAACAGAGGCAGATAGAAGTTCCGTTCAATACCTTTGTCCCACAAGCTACAATGCAGCTGGAGGAGCAGGGTTTTTTGAAAAAATTCAAAAAGAAGGAGGTGATAGACAACCAGAGTTTTTAAGCACACATCCCGACCCAGGGAAAAGAGTGGAGAACTTTTACAATACAAAAACTTCCTTAGGTTGTTCTGGAAGCAATACCAATGAAAACGAATACAAACGTATCGTCAATAAATTATAAAAGCAAAGCTGTTTGAGCTTAATTTAAGGAGATCTGAAACAGTAAGTATCGCGTACACCCTATTTTTCCATGTCACTTTCTATGCCCTACTAGTTGAAATAGGCAATTGAGAAAAAATTAATAATTCATACTTGGTTAACATTTAGTTGTTTATATAT
>JAHKAT010000202.1 GCA_018825925.1 Bacteroidota bacterium
AACCACCTTGAAACTTTATTAGACGGTTGTTTCCTTCTTGGCGAACTTTCCCCTAGAACAGCCGATACAATTTTGAGTTTTGGTGAATTGTTGTCTTCATATATTATTGCTGAGGCTTTAAAACAAAAGTTAGCAAATGCCGGATATAAGGACAGTAGAGAGCTCATTAAAACGAACAGTAACTTTGGGAAAGCAGCTGTGAATTTTGACGTAACAAATATTTTAATTGCTGATTATTATAAATCAGTTGCAAATCAAGTGACAATCATGCCTGGTTTTATTGCCTCATCACAAGACGGAATCACAACTACATTAGGACGTGGTGGATCTGATTATACGGCTGCCATTATAGCTGGAGCATTAGACGTAGCTGAATTAGAAATTTGGACAGATGTAAACGGAATGTTTACTGCAAACCCGCGTATTGTAAAACAAGCACAACCAATTGCAAGCATCTCGTATCAAGAAGCAATGGAGTTGTCGCATTTTGGTGCCAAAGTTTTGTACCCACCAACAATACAACCGGTGTTACGAAAAAACATTCCCATTTTGATCAAAAACACTTTTGAACCAAATGCCGAAGGAACTTTTATTTCGAATAACGCTGTTGCAAATGGGAATCCGGTGAAAGGAATTAGCCATATTGACAACATCTCTTTGATTACTTTAGAAGGACCAGGAATGATTGGAGTTTTAGGATCTTCAAAAAGATTATTCGAAACACTATCTCAAGCGAATGTGAATGTTATCTTTATAACTCAAGCCTCATCAGAGCACTCTATTTGTATCGGAATTTTGAATTCAGATGCTAGTGTTGCCGAGGAAGCGATTAACAAAGCGTTCGAAATCGAAATTGCGCAAAACAAAGTAGAACCTTGCATCGTCGAAAAAGACCTTTGCATCATTGCATTAGTGGGTGAAAACATGAAAAACCATCAAGGTCTAAGCGGAAAAATGTTTAGTACTTTAGGGAAAAACAATGTCAACATTCGCGCCATTGCTCAAGGAGCCTCTGAGAGAAACATATCTGCAGTTATTAACGAAAGAGATGTAAAAAAAGCACTGAATACTTTACACGAACGCTTTTTTGAAGAAAACACCAAGCAACTGAATTTGTTTGTAATGGGTGTTGGTAACGTAGGTGAAAAATTCATTGACCAAATAAAACAACAAAAGAAGTTCCTAAAAGAGAACTTAAAAATAAACTTGAGAGTGATTGCGGTAGCCAATTCTAGAAAAATGCTTTTTGACGAAGAAGGTATTGATTTAAAATCATGGCAAGCTAGCTTAGATCAAGGCCAAAAAGCCGATCAACAAGGCTTTATCCAGCAAGTAAAAGAGTTGAATTTACGCAACAGTATTTTTGTGGACATTACCGCTAATGAAAGTGTGTCCCAAACCTATGCGCAATACCTAAGAGAAAGTGTGGCGGTGGTTACTTGTAATAAAATTGCGTGTTCATCGGCATTTGATAATTATAAAAACTTGAAGAGTTTATCCCGTAGGTACAATGCACCATTTTTATTCGAAACAAATGTTGGAGCAGGATTACCTATTATTGATACCGTTAAAAACTTAGTGGCATCTGGTGATAAAGTGAATAAAATTCAAGCTGTTTTATCTGGAAGTTTGAACTTTATCTTCAATAATTTTGATTCAAATAATTCTTTTCATGATGTAGTAAAAGAAGCTGGTGTACAAGGTTTTACTGAACCAGATCCAAAAATTGACTTGAGCGGAATAGATGTTGCCAGAAAGATCTTAATTCTTATTCGTGAAAGCGGGTATCAAATGGAAATCGAAGACATTGAAAACGAATCATTCTTGCCTACCGAATGTATGGCCACTACAAACAACGAAGACTTTTTTAAATCGCTTACCCAATACGCAAGCCATTTTGAAGGAATTTTGGCGGAAGCCAATGCCAAAGACAGTCGCTTGAAATTTGTAGCACAATTTGAAGATGGCAAAGCGAGCGTAGGGTTGCAATTCATTCCAAAAGACCATCCTTTTTACAACTTAGAAGGAAAAGACAATATTGTATTGTTCTACACTGATCGTTATGTCGACCAACCCTTATTGATAAAAGGTGCCGGTGCTGGAGCTGCAGTTACCGCTTCGGGGATTTTTGCAGATGTGATTAGGATTGGAAATGTTTAAATTTAAGTTGCAAAGTAACTAAGGTTCAAAGTCACAAAGCCAAGTCGTTTGTCGA
>JAHKAT010000203.1 GCA_018825925.1 Bacteroidota bacterium
ATGGCTTGTATTACTTCGAAGTAGATAGCAATTATCAATTACTTCTAATGGCTGTCAATCTTAGTTGGTTGCTGTATTTTTTGAAGGAAGAATTTGAAAAATCAAACTCAATTCAACTTTTTTTGTCCTTTTTGTCAGGAACGGGGTCAAAACCTGAACCACCCCAAGGATGACAACTACCGATTCTTTTGATACTCAAAAACAAACCAATAAATAGACCTCTTTTTTGAATTGCCTCCACCGCATATTGCGAACAAGTTGGGTCGTACCGGCAGTTTGCGGGCCAAACTGGACTAATCACCGCTTGGTAAATGCGGATGCACAAAATGAAAGGAAATTGAACTATTTGCTTAAGAATTCTCAATTATTTACTGTTTTCAAACGAAAATAGTTAAAAACTATTCGATTTTCATCAATATCATGTAACTTACTACTGTATTTTCGTTTAATCGAAATATATCAATACCCATATGAAACAACTCCTTTTCCTCTTAGCCATATTGATTTCTAGTCCATCCTTCGGACAATACCCTATTGATTTTTCTGCAGATCAAGCTGAAATTAAATTTGGCAACCACCAAGGATTGGTTATGCACGGGGAAGATTTGTATAAAGAAAATTGGAGCGACTTACCACAAGCTCTTTTCTGGAAGAAAATCATGGAACTGTCTCCCGACTCACTCATTTTAAATGTCGCACGAACCAGACAAATACTTAAAAAAGTATCGATCACTGATTGGGGAAAATACAGTGAAGAGCAAAAATCAAATTTGCGTGTTGAATTGCGCGCAACCTATTTGTTAAATGCAGATGAAACCATTTATGCCACGACCGGAAAAAATGACTTTTATAGATTTGAAGATGTAATCCCTACAATATCAAGAGGAATTGAAATTTTTGAAGAAAATGGAGTTGACCCTTGGTACGCGCAAGCGATTTTATTGATTGAATCTCCAGGCCAATTAAAAAAATCAAAGACGGGTGCTTATGGCCCTTTTCAATTAATGCCAGGTGTTGCCAGAGCTCAAGGTCTAACGGTGAATTCATATAATGATGAACGCGAAAACTTTGATCGTTCGGCATTTGGAGCCTCTCGCTTAATGAGAAGAGTTTGTATTCCAGAAGCAAAGAGAATTCTTGATGAGAAAGGGTTGACTTATGATGAAAGTGAAATGTGGTTTCGCCTTTTTGTCATGCACGTGTATCATGCCGGTGCTGGAAATGTTCGCGCAGTAGTGAATAAAATTGACCCAACGAATGGTGGTCAGGAACTAATAAAAAGCATGTGGTTAAACAAAGCTGCTGGATTTGGAAACAACAGTCAGAACTACACCCAACTAGCCTTGGCAGCACAGATTAAAATGTACGAGATCGTGAAAGAAGAAAGTTTTATGCTTTATTTCTGTAAGTATCCTTAAATCGTACGTGGTTTAAATTTTATAGAAAGTGAATTGACACAATGTCTTGTGTTTTTTGCAGTGAACTTTTCTCCTTCAAAAACATGCCCCAAGTGCCCTTTACATGATTTACAAACGATTTCAACCCTTCTTCCATCGGCATCTAGGATTCTTTCAACATTCATTCCTATAGTGTCGTCAAACGAAGGCCAACCGCATCGAGAATCAAATTTTGACGTGCTATCATAAAGAGGTGTTTCACATCTTCGACAAACAAATACTCCATCTGCTTTCCAATCGTTATATTCTCCGCTATATGGATATTCTGTTCCCTTTTGTTCTATGATTCGAGCTTCCTCGGGACTTAATTCATTCCAATTATCTGACATTTTTTTACCTTTTTAATCTAAACAATTACAAAGTCATTCCGCCAATTTGCGAAGCGAATTCCTCTAATAAAAAATCACCACATTGCTTCAAAACATTCGTTTTATTGTCCTTTAACTTCAACAGTACAGTTCCTCCTTTTTGATCTAAATAAACAGAACCGTATTTAGCTAAGTTCAAAAGTTTACCAGCCCCTTCCAATTCAAAACTTTTCATATCCATTTTCTCAAAATTGGCAAAAAGGGTAATTCCACCTTTTCCAAAAGATTCACAGCCTTGTGGCACATTCATTTTATTGATTTTTCCTAGAGGGGCTTTGCTGCTTGTTGCCATTAAACCATCATCCAAAATCACCAATTGCAGGTCGTCACTACTCATTTGACTTTTTGCAAGCTTGGCTAAACCCATTCCATTTGGTCCGAAACCGGCATATAAATTAAAATCGGGCGTCACACCTATCATAGGCTTCGCTTCTGCGTATACTGCAACACCAATTTTACCATTGATTATATTGTAAATCTTACCTCCAGAAAACGCAAAAAGCATTTCAGCAGGGCCGCCTACCTTTCTGGTAAACTTATCAATAGAACCACCTGTCAAATCTTCAATCCAAGCCTGAGCTTGACGCATATCGAGGTTAAGTGAAAGCGCTATACTTGGATTTCCATTGCCTAATTTACTGCGTATTTGAGCCTGGTCATCGGTCAAGAAAACTTTTCTTTTATTTAGGGCTTCAGAAAAATGATTTACGGCTTCCATTCTAATTTGTCCAGATTCAAAGTAAGTCGTGCTTTCTACAAAACTGCCTGCCACTAATTCTTCAATTTCCTTCTTCTTTTCTTTCGAAAGTTCAGACAAATCTGTGTCTGAAGTCAGGTAAGCATTTTCTAAGCTACCTACGACATGTATATCACCTTTGGCCGCTACCAACTTCTCTATATCAGATTTCACATCACCTTTTTCAGCAGAAGTCATGATTTTTGCAAGTGCGTCCTTTTCATCAAAATCTCCATTTTTAATCAAAACTACAGCCATACTTCCTTGCATGGCTAAACTCACGTCGTTGTCCCGAAAATAACTAAACCCGTTACCCTCTTCCACTTCGTAGCCCTGTTTCATAGCCATCGACTTTAATGTATCTATGTTTTTAACCTTTAGAAACAAAAGTACTTCTTCTGGCGAACCGTCTTTTTTAAAGGGACCATTTAGTACAAAGTGAATTCCTTTTTCCAAATCCAAACCAGTTGAAACTTCCTTAATGTAGGAGGAGGCAATCATTCCAAATTTTGGTATTTTATTGTATTCGGCTTTATTTAAAATACTCATCAAATTAATTGAGCCAAAAACAACAGCCGATTGTTCATTCGTGACGTACGAACCTACAGCTTGTTCAAGGGTTAATTCCTTGTTCTTGCTACAAGAAAACAGTAAAACAAAGGAAAGAAACAGTACTGAGTACTGGAAGAACTTTACATTTTTCATAAATATGAATTTATTTGCCAAAATTAGAATATTATTTTACTCATTTATCACAAAGTATGCCAGTTTGAGTTAATTTTAATCGATGCATTACGTTGAACCTTTTTATCAATGGCGCGATTATTATATCGCGAGTGAAGACCCTCTTTCGCCTTTCTACGAAAGGGAGTATTCTGAGTTTGAATTTAACCAACAAATTTACAATTACGTCATCCATCCGCAATGGGATTCAATTGGATCAAGTACTCTGTTTATCAAAGTTCTTTATGCTGATTATGAAGAGGGATTTGTCATCATCGAAATGATCGGTGAATGGAATGATGCTATCGAAAACGACATTATGACCTTCAAAAGGGACATTGCTGAAACCATGATGCAAGATGGGATTAACAAATTCATACTTATAGGAGAAAACGTTTTAAATTTCCATTATTCGGACGATAGTTATTATGAAGAGTGGTTTGATGAAGTTGAGGATGGATGGATTGCTTTGGTTAATTTTCATGAGCACGTTGTTCGTGAATTTAAAACCATTCAGCTCGATCAATTCCTTGTCACAGGTGGTGAACTTGATGATTTTGACTGGGGCACACACAATCCGTTGCAATGCTTCAAAAAAATAAATAAATTGGTCAACAGACGTTTGGAATAAAAAAAAGGAAGCGAAAACTTCCTTTTTAAATGTCCGATTCAATTTTATTGAATCATAATACTTTGAGACTTTGCATTGTTGTTTACAAAAAAGTGTACAATATACATTCCTGACTTCACATACTCCGGAACCTTAAATTCTAACTTGTTCGCTCCCAGTTGCGTTTCGTTTAAATCCGTTGATAGTACAGATTTCCCGTTCAAATCAACTAAATTCAAAAACGATGAACCTGCTTCTGAGGAATTAAATTGGAGTTGTATAGTGCTATTACTTGCTGAAAATGCAGCTCTAAATCCTTCAACAGACTCCTTATACTCAACTACAGATGCCAAAGAGCCTAAACTAAATTGAGACAAGTGAATTTGATCTCCTGAATCACCACCATCTGAATTGGTCTTGTTGGTAGCAATATAGAAAATTACTGGTCCAGCATCGTTGGCCGGAGCTGTCCAATTGAAAGTCCATATCGGGAAATTTGATCCTGAACTACCCTGAAAGGTATGGTTGGCATATTGTTTACCGCCAGAGCCGTTTACAATAGACACACCAGAATTTATAGATGTTAAAGTTCCCGCAAATTGATTATTAGTATTCAAAACAGTTGTTTGAAATCCTTTTTTGGAGGGATTTGATGCCATCTGTAAACTGATTTCATACTGAGTTCCAACTGTATAATTGTTCACTGGATTACCATTTTCCTTCACCATAAAAATATTCTCTGAGGACCCACTTATAGCGGTTCCTTGGTGACACGAGGTGCAATTACCTTCGTTGGGCGCGCCAGTTCTTCCAGGCGGTCCACCTGATGTAAATTTATGCTTTACAAAAGTTCCTATCTGCTCTTTTGCATTGTTTTTTTGCCAAGCAAATGAGATGCTCGTTACAACGAGTAGTCCAATTAGCATGTAATTCTTCTTCATAATATCTTTTTAATTATTCAATTTCCCCTGTTTGATCCAGCAGTTAAAATCTTTAATATCCATTTCAGGCAGTGCTGGTCCTCCTTGCGGCATTAGCGAAACACCGTCACCTCTCATTGTTTTCAGCATTAAATCTGCTTGAGAAACGATGGTGGTATAATCATTTATCACTGGCTGTGTACCGTTTGCATGACAGCTAAAACACTTGTTCTGAATCAGTGGCATCACTTTTTGTTGAAAAGAAATACTGTCGGTGCAAACCACCTCTACTGGCTCCATTTTTGGTTCTGGCACTTTGTCTTTTTTACAACCTATAATTACTGCAAAGCTAAATATGATTATTCCTATTGTTGCGTATTTCATTTTCTTCTTCTTATTTTAAAGTCTCTTGTTATACTAAAACCCATTCTGAGCTGACCATCAGCGATTCTGGAGTCATTTTCTGCTAAATATTGTACTGTGCCAAAACCTCTAGCGTTGGTCAAACATATTCTAAAATTATGCCCATTGGTGTTCCACTCCATCCCTAAAGCCATACTGTTTGTTTCTATCGGTTTAATCTCAGCATCTTCAAAAGCATAAAAATATTCAGCCAATAAACTAAAGCTTTTGGTCACTTTTAAGTTTAATGCAGCTCCAAGGGAAAACAAACCATTCTTTTCGAAAGGCAACACATAATTTCTGTGCGTATAACTTGGTATTAAGGCAGCTGATGCTCTATCGTTAATTTTTCGTGCGATGGTCATTTGCGTTCCATACATCAATCGATGTGAGGCTTCAGGAAAATTGGCAATTGACTGCACATTTGGAGAAGCTTTCATGTAAGAATAATACGATTCCTGAGCCACTGTAATCGAAACGGGTATCTTTTTTTCCTTGTTTTGATGTAGAAGTCGGACTTTCACCAATCCTTCCAACAATGAACTAGGGTAGATTCCGCCAACACCCTTATTTCGACCAAAACCTACCGTGATATTATCGGTTAATCCATGCTCAAATGCAAATCGAATGTCAGCTGCATTGTCAAAACCGAAACCTGCAGTGGCGCCCCCTGCATCGCCCAACATGTCGCCAAAACGGTGCTCAATTCTATATTGCCACACCTTATCTCCAAGCATTTCATTGGAATGGGCGTTGATAATTCTTGTCGAGTAGAAAGTTTCTGAAGCATTTTGAGAAATTACATTTCCACTAAAAATTAAAAGGGCATAAAGTACTTTTTTCATTCGTTCGAATTCGCTAATTGTTTAATATATGCCACGAGATCTTCAATTTGGCCATCACTCATTTTTTCCTTCGTATACAATGGCATATATTGATTTCTACCTGCCATGGTATAAGTTCCGTATCGTATAATTTGATACAAAGTTTCATCCTTATAGTCTTTCAAGTTCTTCACAAACCATTTCGCGGTCAATAAATCTTTATCCAATTTTAAATGTGAAACTCTTCCTTGAAAATGACAATGCAAACAGCTCCTGTCAAAAATCTCTTCGCCTCTTTTAGGGTCTCCATTCTGTCCATATTTACGGTCATCTCGCGACATAGGATTTAAGAAAGAAGCATCTTCTTTGCGTTTGAAGGAATTAACGAGTTTATTATACAGTTCTTTTTGTTGTTTTTCGTTTCTATTGGCGTTATTCAATAAAACTTGTGTTTGTTCGTCAAATTGTATGTCCTTCAATTTCAATTCATTGGATTTAAAATAATGCAAAATCGCTTCTACCTCCCAATCTTCTAAGAATCTGCCTGCGGAACAATACTTTGCGCATACTTGAATAGACTCAGATAGTGAAGTGCGCGCTTCTGAAATTATATCGCCGTACTTTTTAATATAATCCCCGTTGTACCAAGATGTTCTATTATAAATCCCCCAAAAGGTGCTGCCTGGATAAAAGGGTTGATTGGTTTTAATTGCATAATTCAAACGATCTTCGGGACTCGTTTTTCTACTATCTTCAGACTCTCTATTCAAACTATGGCAGTCAACGCATGTAAAATAAGTCGAGATAATTTTAGATCTAAAAATCCCTTCTTTGGCAAAACCATTTTTTATTAAACTTTCACCCTTTTTTACTTTAATGGGATCCACCGATTCAATATAATGCTGTGATTTAGGCTCGCCTAGAGAAGTTAAAAGTAATTCGATCGAAGTATCTGGAACTGCTGTTAATTGAGTGCTTCTATTTATTTTGAAAGAACAAAACACGATTACCATCAAGGCAAAAAAGATAGTTGAAAAGTTCTTCATGAATAAATTTAACATTAAAATATAGAATATAAACGGCTAATTCTGCTTTTTGGTTGGGCATATTGAACAACTAATCTTTATTTTTTTTAGTTTCGCTTAACAATGGGAATAAAAAAATCGGAATTACGCGAGTTGTACCAAGAGAAGCGAAAAATGCTCTCACCTCTTGAGTTATCCAAGGGTTCCGAAGCTATCATTGAAAAAGCTCTATCTACTTTTCAACTTTCAGGAAAAACTGTTAGTCTCTTTTTACCTATTGAGCGACAAAAGGAAATTAACACCTACGCTATGTGGGAAAAAATAAAAAGTATAGATGGCTATGTTGCTATTCCTAAGGTAAATGAAGGAAAAAACGATATAAAGCATGTTTTATTTACTGAACACCGACAATTGAAAATAAGTCAGTGGGGAATTCCTGAACCTCAAAATGGAAAAGTAATAGCAGCACATAAAATAGACATTGTTTTTGTTCCTCTTTTGTGTTTTGATGAGCGTGGACATAGGGTTGGCTATGGTGGTGGATTTTATGACCGATTTTTAAAGAAATGTCGGGTGGGCTGCCAATTTATAGGACTTTCCATTTTTGATCCAATTGAAGGGCTAATTGACGATATTCTTCCAACCGACGTGCAGTTGAATGCCTGTGTTACGCCCAATAAAGTATATCGTTTTTAATTTTTGTGAATCAACTTCACTTGCTGAAAAAATCAATTTCATTTTCAAAACTTCTTTAGATCAATATTTTAGTTGCCCTTTTCCAACTAAAGTGTTAACTTTTTCGTAGATTAAGCGTAAACAGAAAACAATGCGGATTTTCTTGGTCTTTATTTGGTTAATTAGTTCTAGTGTGGTTTTACAACCCTCTGGTCGGGCTGTTTTTGGTGTTTGTATCTCGTATCAATCAACTGGAGAAATGACCCGATATATCGTTTACATGCAGAATGGTCAGAGTGTTTCAATGAAGCGTAGTATTCTTGAAGACGAATTGGTAAAATATGCTTCTGGCTATTGGCCAAGTGCCTACAATCCAAAAAAGGAAGATTTGTTTTCCAAAAATGGCTTATCGTGCAAGGTGATTTTTGATTCTACAAAATGGAAAGCTTACCCACTTTGCTCGCCTATGGATTCATTGTGGAAGCTCCGATTCAGCGGTCATCCATTTCAAGCCAATACTGATAAGGGATGGAGTAATAGTGAATTTCGACCTTCTTCAAATCAAGAA
>JAHKAT010000204.1 GCA_018825925.1 Bacteroidota bacterium
AAGAACAATGTTGTACCCAGTGTCTTTTACAGTTTTATCTAAATAATCCTTACAAACATTGAACTCACAACCGATAATTGGCAATAGCTGTGCTTCTTCAAAATCTTCTCCACTTTCTTCTGCAGCTTTCTTCAAGGCTTCTTGCCCCTTGTTGTAGGAACGAACTTCTTTCTCAAAATGAAAGGCTGCCATTACATTCCCATTATCTGTAAGCGCAACGGCTTTTTGTTTTAAATCTACCGCTGTTGCAACCAATTGTTTAACGCTGGTTGTCGCCTGTAAAATTGTAAATTGTGAATGATTGTGGAGATGAACAAAGGGTACATCCTTTAACCTTGCCCTTGCCGCAGCCTTATCAATATTTGAAAGAGAAGAATCTGCCGGCTCTACAACCAATGCCTTACTCGCTTCTTTTAAATTAATATGGCGAAGTCCATAATTTTGGATTAGATCTCGGTGTACCTCTTTAAAATCATAGAAATACTGAATTTCTACGTCTAGTTCTTCAGGAGTAAACTCTTCTCGTCGAATTAACTCGAAAAAACAACGTGCAGTTGCTTCAACATCCGCTGTAGCATTGTGCGCTTCTGCAAAAGATTCATTAAATAAAAAGGAATATAGCTCTTCTAATTTAGGAAGTTTCCATGATCCCCCTTTACCTCCTGGGATTTTACAAAGTTCTGCAGTTTTGCTCGTACACGTATCTAAAATCTTTAGCTCAGGTAGTTTTGAAACAATGTTTTTTCTGAAATGCTCAGCGCCCATTATTTTTAAGTCGAAATCAATATTTTGACCGACCACATAGTTAACCTTGTTAAGCGCCTCCTCAAATTCCTTTAAAACAAAATCAAGTTCGACACCATTTTGGGTTGCTAAGGCAGTTGATATACCATGGATTTTCTCCGCATCAAAAGGAATATCAAAACCATCCGGACGAATAAGAAAATCCCTATGTTCCAGCATATTCCCCATTTCATCGTGAAGCTGCCATGCAATTTGAATGGCCCTCGGCCAATTATCAGAATCGGATAAAGGGGCTTTAAAGTTGCGCGGTAAACCTGTTGTTTCAGTATCAAAAATGATGAACATAATGGAAGAAAATTTGTCGATTTCGAAGTTACGAAAATTGATTTTTTCACCCTCTTATTTAGGTCATCAATCGCAAAATTGTTTTCAACAAATGGCGGAAATTGTTTTCTATCCTACATTATTGCATTTTTGTAAAAAAGACATTGAATGGGACAATTCATATATCAAACTCCTGCCATAGATGTAGATCGATCGAAACTTTTTTTTGAAAAATCTGGGTGGACAAAGTTTATTTTAGATGACCAATTGCATTATGCAGATGGAAAATCCATTTTTCGTTTGAATCCTATTCCTACTTCTCGTGCGGGAATGATCTATCGAGCCTCAGAGAATGAAGTACGTCCAGATATTTTCATACGAATGAACGACACATGGGCCACGGCATGTCCCTCAGGCATTTATACCTATTGGGAAAGTGGCGAACAAGTCTCTTTTGATTCTGCTGACTCTTCTATACTAGGGAACAATCATGGATTGACCATAGAAAGCATTAATCTTCAAGAAAGCATTCGTTTCTACACTAAACTTGGGTTTGTACCAGAAAGTGAAAGTGTTGAACACGGTTTTGTCTCTATGAAACATGCCAGTGGTTTTATTTTAACCTTATTGAAATCAGGTATGTGTCCGCACTCTTTTTGCAATCCATCGCTGTCTTTTTTCAATGGAAAAGAAGGAAACCCAAAGGTGATAGATTTGATTCGTAAATCAGGAATTGAGATTTATGAAGAAGTTACTTTTTTTAATCCCGACAACAAAGTGGATAATTTGATTTTGAGAGAACCAGGAGGTTTTGGTTTTTTTATCTTCAATGATTAGACAAAAAAAAGCCATCCGAAAATCGAATGGCTTTGCTATTAGTTCAAAAAATTCTTAGTTAGCTGGCGCACCACTGTTGTTCACAGGAGTTCCATTTTCTGGAGCTGGCAAAACATTTCCTTTAATCCGAATTACTTTAGAAGATTCGTTTACTGCGTTTGAAGTAATCGTAACACTTTTGTTGATTGCTCCTGGACGTTTTGTGTCGTATTTTACAGTAATCGTTCCTTTTGCTCCTGGAGCGATTGGTTCTTTCGGCCAACTTGGAACCGTACATCCACAAGATCCTTTAGCATTTGAAATAATCAAAGGCGCATTACCTGTATTTGTAAATTCAAAAGTACAAGCCCCGTCTGCACCATATTTTACATTACCGTAATCATGTGTTTCTTTCTTAAAATCGATTTTCGCACCACTTTCAAGTTGTGCAACCACTTGGTTGGTGAACATTGCTGCTCCCGCAACCATTATACTTAAAATAAACTTTTTCATCTTTTTAATATCTTTAGTTATACATCGTTTTAATCAAAGATAGTACCAATCTTGTACTTTTTTTTCGATGTTAACAGTTACTTAACAACTTCACTTTGCAGATTTTTTTCAATCTGGGTATTCAAATAGGCATCAAAATCGAGGTGATTCATTTTTAGTCTTTCTTGTATTCCATCCCTCTTTTCTTTATTCATTTTCGGGTTTTCTTTCAAAAGAATAGAATAATACAGCCTCACTTTTGATGAATCTCTTGGTTGTACAAAAATATCGTAGTTAGAGGCTTGAGACTCCAACACTAAAGCACGATTAGCGTACTTGGGATAATTTTCGAGGATTGTGTCTGCATACGCTGCTGATTCTGTATAAGCTCCTATTCCCGAATAAATCATATGAACTTTATCAATTGCAGCTGGTGCCATTTGGTCGTCTGGATAATTTCTATAAATCGCCAGACATCTGTTAATCAACTCTATCCGATCCAGAGAAACAACCTCTTTCCCGTTCTTTTGCTTTAATTGAAGGCTG
>JAHKAT010000205.1 GCA_018825925.1 Bacteroidota bacterium
GGTAGCCCAACAACCTAGACCCGCCGCGCCAGTTCCGGCCTCAAAGGTCTGAATGGTTGCTAAGGTGGCGTTTCCTGTTATACAGGCTGCTCCTATAGCTGACGGTGGAATAGTGATTGCATTAGCACAATTATCATTCGCCGGTTGGGCTAAGGATATAAATGGACTTAATGCTAATAGAATGAAGATTATTTGTTTAATTATTGACATGACAATGAATTTCTTTTTGTACTGTTATAACGGGGTGAATCTTACATGGTTGCCATTTTTTAATATCTATTTGTTAAAAGAGTCATTTAAAAGGCAAAAAGAAAGGCCACAATAAAAATTGTGACCTTCTCTATTTTTTAAAGAGATTTTTATTTTATCAAAGTAACTGCTCCCTTGATTTCGTTTTTCTTGTCAGAAGAAATGTTTTTGAAATACACTTTATAAGAGTAAACCCCAATTCTACAGGCTTTATTATTATGGGTTCCGTCCCAACCAATGGATGGATCTCGAGTTTCAAAAAGTAATTCTCCCCAACGGTTAAAAATTTGCATTCTATAAGTCGTTATATCGATATCTCCACCAAGTATGGGTGTAAAGTATTGATTTTCGGCATCACCATTTGGAGAAAATGCATTTGGAATATAAACAGTTGCTCCTGTAGTGACCGTAACTGGAATAGTGATGCTACTAACACAACCTCCTGCTCCTACAACTTCCAAGGTAACATCGTATGTTCCCTGTGTTCCATAGTCATGCTCTGGAGAAAAATCAGTGCTCCCTTGTCCATCTCCAAAAGACCATACATAAGAAATACCTCCTGTCGATTGATTTTCAAAAACGACAGAGCCTTCTTGATCATCCGTTAAAAATGTGAAATCTGCTTGAGGTGTTTGATGTACCTGAATATAGAAGTTTTTATTTTCAACTGTTGTACAACCATTTTTAGTAATGGTTAACGTAACATCATAATTACCAGCGTTATAAATATGTGATGGACTTTCTGTTGTATTGATGGTCGAAGCATCTCCAAAATCCCAAGCATACGTGTCACCTCCTGGATAGGTGTTTGTGAAATTCACTTCTAAAGGTGAGCATCCTTCAACAACATCCGCAGAGAAATCAAACACAGGAGATTCATTTACGATCACTGTCTTAGTGGAGCTTGAAGGACACTGTCCACCAAGTGAATAGGTGATAATATGTGAGCCTGGACCTGCGACTGATGGATCAAAAGTTCCGTTTGCTGGATCTGTAATTCCATTACCAGACCAAGTACCACCTGGAGTTACAGCGTTAAACTGAACAGTACTACCATTATCGCAAAACGGACCCGATGGATCAAAGAAAATTGAAGAACTAGGAACTGGGTTAACGGTAATTGAAACGTTAGAACTTGAACTACATCCATTGGCTGTGGCTGTTACAATATAGGTTCCAGACATTGCTGTTGTTGCATTCGCTCGAATGGTATCTCTGTTGAATGAACTAAAGGATGCTGGTCCACTCCAAGAGTAGGTAGCTCCAGCAAAATTGGTTGCGAACAACTCTATAGTTTGACCAGCACAAATTGTATTATTTGGTGTCGAAGCTGTTATGTTAGGGATCTCATTCCATTGAACTGGTGTTCCTACTGCTACACTTAAACAAGGGTCATTTTGATCCACATTTCCTGAGCCATCATCATTCCCAACTATTGCCGAAATATAATAAGTCGTTCCGTATACGGTTCCACCTCCAAAACTGAAGTTTGGTGTGGTATTGTTTGCTAGAACTGTTCCAAGAACATTTGAACTATTGGTGTGTAATACGAATCTTAAAATGTCATCGCCGTCTAAAACTACATTCGTGGAGTTGTGTGTCGCTGAAATTTGGCCTGGTCCACAAATGGTGATTTTTTGACTACCCATTGCACCTGAATTCGAAGTACAACTGCAAGTATGTGTGCCGATAACCGAAACGGGTGCACATCCATTTCCATCGGTAACGGAAAAGTCGAAAGCTGTTCCACTTGGAATGTCATTCGTGGTGTAAACGTTTCCGGTAAAACTTCCACCTACACCTGGTGCGTTTTCTTGAACAATATATCCACTTCCTGCACCTCCCGAAACTGTAAAAGAAACACTATATCCAGTGTTGGTTGGATTACAAGTAAAGGTTGGTGTTGAAACTGTTGGTGGATTATTGACTGTTACTGTAACCGTTGCAGGTGAAACTGTACCAGAACAGGTTGTTGTCGAGCTAACCACCGAAATTAAAGTGTAAGTTCTGGTCTGAGACGGAGTCACATTGGCGGTTGAACCGTTGCTCAAATTCGTCAATGTAGTGTTAGATACTCCATTTGAATAGGTCACAGAAAATGGTCCTGTACCTGTTAAATTAAAGGTCAATGGGGTAGAAGCTCCAGCACAAATAGATGTTGTACCAGTAAAGGATGCTGTTGGAGTTTCAAACCATCGAACGGGTTGCCCCGATGCCACTGCCAAACAAGGATCTGTTCTGTCTGTTCCTCCCATACCATCATCATCGCCATTGATAGCTGAAATATAATAAGTTGTGCCGTAGGTCATACCTCCTGCAAAACTAAAGGTAGGCGTTGAATTGGTTTGAAGCACTGTTCCTAAAATAACACCAGATTGAGTATGTAATACGTAAGATAATACATCTCCAGGTTGGCTGAATTGCCCTGCTGAATTATAGGTGGCCGTTACGGGACCATTTCCACAAACTCTGAGAGTAGTCGTTCCCATTGTACCAACTTGAGTAGCGCAATTACATGAACGAACACCGCTTACATTAACGGGTCCACAGTTGTTGGCATCATCAACGTCAAAGTCATAGGCTACACCACTTGCAATTTCATTTGTGGTATAAACGTTTCCGCTTAGCATTCCTCCAACGCCGGGTGCATTTTCAGTAACTAAATATGTTCCATTTCCTCCGTTAATTTCAAACGACAAGGTATATCCTGTATTTCCGGCATTACACGTTCGTACAATATTGGTCACTGTAGGAGCGGTATTTATGGTTATTGTAAACGATTCTTGATCTCTACATGTCGGAGTTGTAGTAGTAGAATCATGAATAAATAAAGAAGTATTGGCTGAAATAATCGAACCAGCTGGATATAGTGTACCTGTACCGTTGTTACCTGAATAGTAATTTTCATTACCAGTCAAATTGGTTCCAGTGATTGTTGGTAAGGTATAGTTATCACAAATGGATACATCGGCAATGTCATCAATAACAGGCACCAATGTGGTTGGTACAGTAATCGTCAAGGTCTTAATGCAAAGTACTGAATCTCTAACTGAAACAGTATGTGTTCCCGGAGTTAGACCTGTAAATACATTAGATGCCTGAAAGGCTCCTCCGTCTAATCGATATCTAAAAGTCGCCGGCAACCCATACCCTCCGGTTGGATTGATTGTTACTTCACCATTTGCTTGTTCACAGGTACTAGGAACAATAACTGTCGTGGCACTTAAGGTATCAGCAATCCTTACTGTTTTTGTTAAAATAGAATCACAACCATTAGACGAAGAATAAGTAAGTGAAA
>JAHKAT010000206.1 GCA_018825925.1 Bacteroidota bacterium
ATAGCGTTGAAGTGAAGTCTGTTAATTCTCTGTTTTTTGGTCGCTATACTTCCACCAATTCACAACGCGAATTTGAATTAAACGATAGAGGTGTTTTTGTTCACCAAAACCAAATTCAATCAATCAGCCGAAAAACATTGCGCGAATCTACCAAATATCGGCTTGCCGGGGAATATTTGCACGGTGTTATCGTTGGCGACTCTGTGCAAGTAGTTCAAGAGGGTGAATTACTTTATTTCGGAATTCCTGTAACGGAACAACTTATTGGTGGCGACTCTAAAAATCAATTAAAAGAAATTTCGGCCAATACACTGCTTTTAAACTTTTTTGAAGAAGGGGTTTATGTTCCTTGTCTCATCTCAATTATCAATCGCGAAATGCGCCTTCAATATTTTGATTATGCGGATAGCACCAATGCTTTTGATACGTTTGAAGTAGTCAGTAGTAAAGAGGAAAAAGGATTGTTAACACAAACCTTACGACCAAGTATGGAGCAATTCGTGCGTACTGATCTAAAGCAAATTTTTGGAAGCGAAATAATCTATCGTAAAGAGCTTTAGACTTTAGTTTGGCAAAATACTGATTACAGTTTATCGTACTTTTCTACCGTTAAATCGTGCTTTACGTCGCCGGTGTGCTTAATTCCTTTGGGTTCGATCAGCATAATAAACACTTCTTCTTCTGCAATGGGCTTATGCTCTACTCCTTTGGGAACAATCACCATTTCCCCTTCATTAATTTCAAGCGTGCGGTCGCGAAATTCAATTTTCAATGTTCCTTTAACGACTATGAATAATTCGTCCTCCTCCTTGTAGTCGTGCCAAACAAACTCCCCCTTTATCTTTGCCAACTTAATTTCTTGACCGTTCATTTCTCCAATAATTTTTGGACTCCAATGGTCTTGAAAACAACTGAATTTATCCGCTATATTGATGACTTTCATGTTTCTTATATTTGTTGAGTAAGATCTTCGAATTCTCTTTTATCCTTGCAGTATTCATATACATAAAATCCTCCATTCTTACAACAACTCATTCGCCATATTGGCCAACTCAGAGCGTTCGCCTTTTTCTAGTTTTACATGGGCAAATAATTGTTGGCCTTTGAGACGGTCGATTAAGTAAGCCAATCCATTGGAATTTTCATCCAAATAAGGCGTGTCGATTTGGTGACAGTCGCCTGTAAAGACAATCTTGGTGTTTTCGCCCGCTCTGGTGATAATGGTTTTTACTTCGTGTGGGGTTAAATTTTGAGATTCGTCGACGATAAACATAATGTTCGACAAGCTTCGTCCTCGGATAAATGCCAAGGGTGTGATGACTATTTTGCCTTGTTGCTCCATTTCCATGATCGCTTTGTGCTTCTTCTCATTCTCACCAAATTGAGATTTAATAAACTTCAAATTGTCCCAAAGCGGTTCCATGTACGGACCGATTTTGTCGGCTGCATCTCCGGGTAAAAAGCCAATTTCTTTGTTTGAAAGCGGAACTATTGGTCGAGCCAAAATGATTTGCTGATAGTTTTTTGCTTGTTCTAGTGCCGAAGCCAATGCCAACAAGGTTTTTCCAGTTCCTGCCACTCCTTGCAAGGCCACGAGTTTAATGTCGGGGTTCATCAAGGCATTGAACGCAAAGGCTTGTTCGGCATTTTTAGGTTTAATACCGTAAACAAATTCTTTTTCAATGCGCTCTAATTGATCCAATAAAGGATTATAAAATGCCAAGGAAGACGCTTTTCCATTTTTTAGAATATAGTAACCATTTGGCACTTTTCTATCGCCTAAAATTCCGTTTTCATCAATTTTTCCTCTGGTAAAAATTTCGCGAATAACGTCTGATTCCAAATTTTCGACCACTAGTGTTGAGGCGTCTTCCAAATTATTGGTGTTTACCTTACCTGTTTCATAGTCTTCGGCACAAATACCCAAGGCTTTTGCTTTAATGCGCAAATTGATGTCTTTGGTTACGAGAGTGACTTCCATGTCCTTTTCCGTTTCCTTTAAAACCAACGCAGCGTTAATGATTTTATGATCGTTTTTTCCTCTAGCATATACGCTTTCGGCGTTCAGTTCCATCGGATTAAACTCAAGTACCACCTTGAATTTACCTTTCTTGGTTCCCAAGCTGATCCAGTTCATTAAATCACCTGTTCCCGAAAGTTTATCGATAAAACGAATAACTTCCCTGGCTGAAAAGTTCTTTGAATCGTGACCCACTTTAAAATTGTCCAATTCTTCCAATACCGTGATGGGTATGGCCACGTGGTTGTTTTCAAAGTTATTAATGGCTTGATGATCGTGGATGAGTACAGAAGTATCAAGAACAAATATTTTTTCTTTTTTCTTAGCCATAAGGGTCGATTTGTTTGTCAAAAGGTAAAAGTAATTCAATGAAGAAACTCCCTTTTTAAGTTAAACATTTATCTACAAAATACTGTGGATATTAACAAAGTTAAAAAACACGACTTGGCACGGTATAATCCAATTAATTCATTATTAAGTGATTGGCCAAGATACAATCCTCTATCATCCTTGTATTTTAGCAAGGTTCAACCAAGGAATTTCGTTTTCTGATATCAAAAAATGATGTTCTTTGGTGAAAAGATGAACTAGACATGTATGAAATGAAGCATTTATGGTTGCGATACACGAAAAAAATCTGCTAATTTTACCCTATGATGAAATTTTTCTTTGTCGCTTTAGCTTTTGCCTTAATTACACAACTCGTTGGGAGCTGTGGTTCGTCCGATAAACCGACTAAAAAGTCCAGTCAAAATATTGATAGCTTGGTGCAACAGTATCCCGATAGTGTTCCGGTATTAATCAAGCACGGACAATATTATTACAAAAAATATTATTTTGAAAAAGCAATGCCCTCCGCTGCGAAGGCTTTTCGTTTGGATTCAAACAATTGGGAAGCTCGCTTGCTTTATGCCAATATTATAAACAATCGCCCTAATCGCACGATAGAGGATGTCATGAAGGCGCGTGAACATTTTGAAGTC
>JAHKAT010000207.1 GCA_018825925.1 Bacteroidota bacterium
AAAGAAGTGTTCAATCTATCCAACCTTTTTTCAACGAATTTACTTTCACAAATTCAAGTAGGGAATTTAAAAACCAATTTAAGTGTTGGCGCTGAAATGAGAATTGGAAATAAAATTTGGCAACGGTCATCCGACCAACAGTTACATTTTTCATTGTACAGTCAAAGTTGGACGCATGTGATTGGATATGACGCCACACTTCAAGGTGGTTTATTTAATCAAACAAGTGTGCATGTATTGCCAAGTTCAGAGATCAATCGTTTGGTTTTTGAGCAACACGTAGGATTTCAAATTTTTAGAAATCGCTTGTCCTTCGCATTTGATTTTGCATACAGGACGCAAGAATACAGCAAGGGTACCCATCACTTTTGGGGTGGAATAAGAATTGCAAGAATGTTTAAACAAGGATTAAATTAATTCCTTAATTTCTTTAATAATTCTTTCAGCCAATTGATTAGCAGCGCTTTCTGTTTTACTTTCCGAATAAATTCGTATGATAGGCTCGGTATTACTTTTTCGTAAATGAACCCATTCCTTTTCAATGTAAATCTTAACACCATCAGTTGTGTCGACTTCCATATTACTATATTTGTTAGCCATTTCTGACAAAATATGGTCGACATTCGTGGAAGGGGTTAACTCAATTTTATTTTTAGAAATCACGTACTTTGGGTACGAATCACGCAAGGCAGAAAGAGTTTTGTTTTCATGTGCTAAGTGAGACAAAATCAAAGCAATACCGACCAAACTGTCGCGACCATAATGCAATTCTGGATAGATGATTCCACCATTTCCTTCACCACCAATTACAGCTCCAATCTCTTTCATTTTTGTCACAACATTCACTTCACCAACTGCTGCTGCGGCATAAACCAAACCTTTTTCTTCGGTTACATCGCGCAAAGCTCTCGTCGATGAGAGGTTGGAAACGGTTGGACCAGGAGTGTGTTTAAGGACATAGTCAGCCACTGCCACCAAGGTGTATTCTTCACCAAACATGCTTCCATCTTCACAAACTAGTGCCAAACGGTCAACATCCGGATCGACAGTGATTCCAACTTGTGCATTGTTTTGAATCATAGCATCCGATAAATCAGTTAGATGCTCAGGCAAAGGCTCTGGATTGTGTGGAAAATGACCTGTAGGATCACAATACAATTCAGTAATTTTAGTAACTCCCAACGCACGAAGTAAGGCAGGTACAAAGATTCCACCGGTACTATTCACAGCATCAACTACAACTGAAAAATCAGCCTCAGCAATTGCTTTTTTATCTACCAACGGAAGTGCAAGGATAGCATCAATATGCTTTTGCAAGTAGCTTTCATCAAGAACAACTTTGCCTAAATCATCCACTTCGGCAAAATTAAAATCTTCATTTTCAGCAATTTTCAATACTTCTGCACCATCTTCGCCAGAAATAAATTCCCCTTTTTCATTCAATAATTTTAATGCATTCCATTGCTTAGGATTGTGACTTGCCGTCAAAATAATTCCACCTTGTGCGTTTTCTAAAGGAACTGCGATTTCAACGGTTGGAGTAGTGCTCAAATCCAGGTTAACAATATCAATTCCAAGTCCGATTAGTGTAGAAACGACAAGGTCTGAAATCATTTTCCCTGAAATACGAGCATCGCGACCAATCACGACTTTTGATTTCTTGCCATTATTTCTGCGAATCAACCAAGTGCCATAGGCGGCGGCAAACTTTACAGCATCAACAGGGGTTAGACCTTCATTTGTCGGCCCACCAATAGTTCCTCGAATTCCTGAAATAGATTTGATTAGGGTCATTATTGAAAAGAATTTTTAAGTTCAATCATTTTTAAACAAGCAACAGCACATTCCACACCTTTATTTCCGTGTTTACCACCAGACCGGTCGATGGATTGTTGTTCGTTGGTATCCGTAAGTAAACAAAATGCAACAGGTCTATTGTGTTTAAGGTTTAAATCCATAATACCTTGTGTAACGCCTTGACATACAAAGTCGAAGTGTTTTGTTTCACCTTGAATAACACAACCAATTACAATAACACCATCCACATAAGTACTTTCAAGTAAATATTGCGCCCCTAGTGGCAGTTCAAAAGCCCCAGGAACGAAACGAACAAGGATATTAGATGCTGGCACCCCATTATCCAAGAGCGTCTGCTTTGCACCTTCAAGAAGGTTTAAAGTGATGTTTTCATTCCATTCAGAAACAACAATGCCGATTTTAAAATCGGCACCGTTCGGAACAAAGTCCTTATTGTATTCTGACAAATTGCGATTCGCTGTTGCCATAATTTTTAATTATTATTTGACTTTTTTGTTTTTCGCTCTTTCAACATAACGTTCTATCGTTTTTTGATTGGCAAAAGCAAGGTAATTGTCTTTGATTTCTTGATACATAACAGTTGCTGCAGCAGGATCCTCTAATTTAAGTTCCGTTAAAAGAGCCGCTTTAAACAAATACATAGGAGTGGTATAGTCGTTGATATCCATTTCAGATGCCTTAATGTACATATCAACGGCATCGTTCCATTTTTTCATTTCACTATAACAATCTCCTTGCAAACCAATAGCATGAATTTGCACGTAGGTGTCTTCCACATCAACATCCGACAAATTTTCAAGTGCTTTTGCAAATTCACCTTTGGCCATATATTGACGAGCCAAAGTAAACTGAGCTACTTCACCACCTTTTTTACCGTCGTATTTTTTAACGAAAGGGGCAAGTTCTTCTATAGCCAAATCTGTTGAATCCATTGCTGCATAGTTCAAACCAACGTAACCACCTTCCATGGATTTTTGCTCAGCTGGATTGAAAATGAATGCTTTATAAGCAAAATATCCAAGTGCTAAAACAACAACTCCACCCACAGCAATTGTGGCGAATCGAACGTTTTTATTTTCCTTGAATGCGTCTTTGAGTTTATCTCCTGAAATATTATCGAACATGCGTATGTATAATTAACGGTGCAAAAGTATATTTTTTTTCCAAATCACAATGAATGGTTTATCAACACTCATTTTTGGGAAAAGTCAATTAATCAATGATTTGTATAGATTGGATTTCATCGCCTTGACGTATTTCATCAACGATATCAACACCTTCAATCACTTTTCCAAAGCAAGTATGGTTTCTGTCTAAGTGCGCTGTATTGTTTCTTGAATGACAAACAAAGAATTGAGATCCTCCCGTATTTCTACCAGCATGTGCCATAGACAAAACGCCTCTTTCGTGGTGTTGATTTTCTCCATCTAATTCACAGTCAATAGAATATCCAGGTCCACCAGTACCAGGCATTCCAGATGCTCCGTCTCTTGTGTTTGGGCAACCTCCTTGAATTACGAAATCAGGCAAAACTCTGTGGAACTTCAAACCATCGTAGTACCCTTCTTTTGCCAATTTAGCGAAGTTTGCTACTGTTTTTGGTGCGTCTTTATCATAAAGTGATACGCGCATTTCTCCTTTGACTGTTTTTATAATTGCTTCCATGATTTTTAATTTTTGTTTTGCAAAATTAGCCATTTCTACTATTGATGAAAGGGATTTGTGGAAAAAACCTTGAAGTTGATGAATACTTAATGGTGGCAATCCGTAGATACCTGCTATTTTTGCTTTCATGAAAAGTCATCTTATCAATAGAATTAAATCAAATTGTTTTTCTGAAATCGCGAATACTTTGGTCTACGATCAAGTGAAATTGGTAGATTTTATCCAGGAGCCATTTAGTATTGAAGCTTTTGAAGAGCAAATGAACTTGAAGAGCAATTCTTTTGGAATAGAGCAAAGAACAATGATTCAATCCCAATTGTTGGATGATTATGCCAACTATTCGATGACCAAGCTTCAAAAAAGCAATCTTGATTCATTGCTGAAGCAAAATACATTTACCATTACCACAGGACATCAACTGTCTCTTTTTACTGGGCCGTTATATTTTGTTATAAAAATTCTTCATGTCATAGAATTATGCAAAGAATTGAAAGCCAAATACCCAACAGCGAATTTTATCCCCGTTTTTTGGATGGCTTCTGAAGATCACGATTACGATGAAATAAAATCGTTTCAATTGTTTAATAGAACCATTACTTGGGAAACCGAACAAACCGGCGCCGTTGGTCGAATGAAAACAGATCATTGGTCGGATTGGCAAGAGCAAGTAAAAATGTTGTTTCAAAACCATCCTGATTCTGAAGTTTTGCAGGCTTTGGATAATTATGAAGGTGCTACTAATTCTCAAAGTACCTTTCAATTAGTTAATCATTTGTTTGCTTCTAATGGTTTATTGGTTTTAGATGCTGATAAAAGAAGGTTGAAATTGGCCCTTAGTTCGGTCTTTCATGAGGAAATTGTTAATCAATCTGCTGAAAGGGCAGTTGAAAGTCAAACCGTAAAACTAAAAAATGCAGGTTTTACGGATCAAGCTCATGCACGACCAATAAATTTTTTCTACCTGCAAGATGGTCGAAGAGATCGGTTGAAATTGGAAGGTGACTTTATCTCAATTGGCGAAGATATACGATGGACCAAAGATGAATGCCTGTCTAGATTTAAGGAAAGTCCAGAATCTTTTTCGCCGAATGTGATTTTGAGACCCTTGTTTCAAGAATTAATTTTACCCAATCTCTGCTATGTTGGAGGTGGCGGTGAAATGGCTTATTGGCTGCAATTGAAAGGTGTTTTTGATTTGCACAAGGTTCCTTACCCTTTGATTCAAGTTCGAAATTCACTGGTTTTATTGGACGATACGACCAAGAAAAAAATGGAAACAGTGGGTTGGACCGTTGCTGATGCTTTTGGTGAAATTGAAACTTTGAAAAAGGAATATGTATTGAATCAGAGCAATGATTTTGATTTTAGTGACGTGAAAGCAGCCCAACAAGTCTTGGAAAATGCGGTGATTAAGAGTATTGAAGCTGTGGATGCGAGCATGCTTACCTTTGGAAAAGCAGAAATGGTTCGATTGGGAAAACAAATTGATTCCATCGAACAAAAATTGATTCGCACTGAAAAAACCAAGCATGAAAAAGGTTTGAAAACGATAGAACAGATTAAAGACAGACTGTTTCATGGAGGAATGCAGGAAAGAAGTTTGAACTTTTTCCATTTTTGTGCCGACGGTAAAGTTTTTGAAAATCTTGAGAAATTAAGAACTGGAATTGCACCTTTTGAAAAAGATTTGATTGTTCTTGAGTGGTAAAAAGTAATCTAAAAAATAAAGCTCACTTTTCTTCGTTAGTCGTCTATCGCATGCGGATAGTACTATCGTTTTTATTCTTTTTTACCACAACTGTCCTAATGGCACAGGAGTTTACACTCAATGGGTCTATAATTTCTCGAAATTCTCAAGGTATAGAAGGTGTTTTAGTACGTTCCCCTCAAAGTGTAGAAAAGTCCGTTTTTACAGATTCTAAGGGGAAATTTTCATTAAAAATGTCGAGCTCAGATAGTGTTCTGTTATATGTTCAATACGATACGACACGCTTGATTTTTAGCTATAAAACGGATGTTCGATTGAACCAAATGTACCTTGCTCCCATACGCATGGATGTTCAACAGCTTAAAACGGTGGACGTTAATGTGAACAAAGTAGAGCCATTTGAGTTGGATAAACTAAAACTGAACGATATACAGAATATTCCTTTGGGAGGAGTGGAGCGGTTTTTAGTTTATACCACCGCAGCTACATCCAACAATGAATTGACGAGTAACTACAATGTTCGCGGTGGAAATTATGACGAAAACTTGGTTTATGTCAATGGTTTTCAAGTGTATCGACCTTTTTTAACTCGTTCGGGGCAGCAAGAAGGAATGAGTTTTGTCAATTCTGCGTTGGTGCAAGATGTTTCATTTTCAGCTGGTGGTTTTGATGCACGATATGGAGATAAGCTAAGCTCTGTTTTGGATATTAAGTACAAAACCCCGAAAAAATTCGGAGCCTCCGCAATGGCTTCATTATTGGGGGTTGAGGCCCACGTTGAGCAAGCTGTTGGCTCACGTTTTTCCTATTTGATGGGAGCAAGATATCGAGCCAATGGTTACTTATTAAATTCTTTGCCAGCCAAAGGCGCCTATAACCCAATCTTTATTGATGGCCAGTTTTTAACCAATTATGCGCTGACTGAAAACCTAGACTGGCAAATTTTAGGACATTTTTCTTCCAATGATTATCGATTTGCTCCGCAAACAGAACGTACCGATTTCGGAACGGTGAATGAGGCGTATTCGTTTACAATTTATTACGAAGGACAGGAGCAAACCCGCTTTTTGACAGCAATGGGAGGGACCTCCTTAAAATATAGACCTTCCAAAAGAACTAACCTTGATTTTTTCGCAACGGCTTTTCGATCGGTTGAACGCGAGTATTTCGATATTTTGGGTCAGTACTTTATTAACGAACTGGAAACAGATCCTTCGAAAGAAGAGTTTGGTGATTCTATTGCAACCTTGGGGATTGGAGGTTTTTTAAATCATGGTAGAAATAAATTGAATGCTACAATATTTAATCTGTATCACGATGGTTCTCATACTTTGAAAGAAAAATTCACCGATGAACAGAATTTGAATTTCTATTCACATCAGTTGCGTTGGGGAGTCAATGGTCAATTCGATCAATTTCAGGACAAGCTGTCCGAATGGCGATATTTAGATTCTGCTGGGTATAGTCTTCCTCAAACGAATCCTTATGAAGTTGAACTTTTTGAAACCATTAAAGGAAATTTAGCGCTTCAAACTTTTAGAGCTACCACTTACTTTCAGTCGAATATTCAGTTTTCTAAAAACAAGAAGAATGTAGCGGTTGAGGTACGAAAAAAAATAAAAATTGACGGCGAAAAGTTAGCACAAACTTTTAGCGATACGCTATTAGAATCAGCGTCCAAATTAGCCATAAGCACGGGGATACGTGCAGGATATACTGAAATTAATGGTGAGTTTTTTGTGACACCTCGTGCATCTGTCACCTATTTCCCACGCTTTTACATGTATTCCAATGGCAAAGTTACACGACGCGATGTAAGGTTTCGTTTGGCGTCTGGTTTGTATTATCAACCGCCTTTTTATCGAGAATTTAGAACTTTTGATGGTCAACTGAACACGAATGTAAAATCTCAAAAATCATTGCATGTCGTAGCAAGTTCAGAGATTTTTGTCAATTTATGGGGAAGGAAATCACCTTTTAAATTGTCCTCAGATCTTTATTATAAATATTTGTGGGATGTAAATCCATATGAAATTGACAATGTACGAACAAGATATTTCGCTGAAAACAATGCTGTTGCATACGCTTATGGTCTCGATATAAACATGGGAGGACAGTTCGTTGATGGTATAGAATCGTACTTTAAGATGGGGGTTTTGAGAACCAAAGAAGATGTGCTTGACGACTTTTATTACGATTATTTTAATGCAGAGGGCAAGAAGATTGTGTTTGGTTTTACCGACGATGATGTACCTGTGGATAGCGTAAAGGTAGAGCCAGGTTATATTCCTCGACCTACCGATCAAATGTTTTCCTTTGGCGCCTTGATTCAGGATCAAATGCCCAACTACGAAAGTTTTTCTGTTCAAATGGGAATGCAGTTTGGCTCGCGCTTGCCGTATGGTCCACCGGATAGAAGTCGATACAAGGATACCTTGCGGATGAAATCTTATTTTCGAGTAGACATCGGTTTTTCGTATGATTTTCTGTATAAAAAGAAAAACAACAAGGAG
>JAHKAT010000208.1 GCA_018825925.1 Bacteroidota bacterium
CTTTTTTATCAAAAAAATCTAAAAGAAAGAGGATTTTAAGAATTACAGCATTTTCAATTTTGTTGTTTTTTACAAATACGGTAATTTCAAGTGAATTTGTGAGACTTTGGGAGGTAGATGGTGTTGAACCTAAAAAAATGGAGAAGACTTATGATTGTGGAATTCTTTTAGGAGGTATGGCAAGTTATAACACAAATCTTGACCGATTAGTGCTGGGCGGTCATGGGGATAGAATTTGGCAGACACTTGACCTATATCATAGGAAAATTATTACTAAGATCTTAATTGCCGGCGATGATGGTGACTTGATTGACAAAGGTTTAAATGAGTCGGAACAGATGAAAAAGGTTTTGGTGAGTTGGGGAATTCCTGGCAAGGATATTATCGTAGAAGGAAAATCAAAAAACACCCACGAAAATGCCTTGTTTGCGAAAGAGATATTGGACAAATCGTTTCCTCACTTGAAAAAAAATCTTTTGATTACCTCTGCCATTCATATGAAACGATCACTGGGATGCTTTGAAAAGGTGGGATTGACTTTGTCGCCTTACTCAACCAATCATTATACAGGAAAGAAGCGCGGGTATACTTTTGATCAAATATTTATTCCTAATTCAAGTAATTTAGATCTATGGGATTTACTCATTAAAGAATGGGTTGGCTTTGTTATTTACGATATTGTAGGATATATTTAAGGACCAAAAACGAACCGAATTCCTGTCGTATTAAATACTTGAAACAAATTGTTATTTCACAATGGGTTGAGTCACTTTTGGGTTGAGATATTCCGACCATTTGGAATTATAACCGTGTACGTTTTTTGTGGACGCACCTTTTGAATTTTCCAATGGTTTTTGATTATTTGCCCAATCAAAAATGCCACCGTGTAAATTGTAAACATTCGTAAAGCCTTGCTCAATCAACTTTTCAGCTGTCTTTCCACTTCTGTAACCAACTGAGCAATAGATCACAATTTCAGTGTCTTTGGACACATTTTTTAAAACCTCAAACTGATAGTCCTTATATCCAATCCATTTGGCATTCGGTAGATGACTCACTTCAAATTCTTCTTTCTCTCGACTGTCTAATAATACAACTTTCTTTTTGCTATCAAGTTCTTTAATTAACTGTTCTCTAGTGATGACAGGCGCAGAATTTCCTTCCATTTTTTTAGCCATTTTTTCAAAACCAGAAGGATTCTGTCCGAGCGATACAAACGCCAACACGCAAGAAAACAATACAAGTCTTAATTTCATATAACTAAATGTAAAGGGAATTAATACAACTTCCCATTTTATGGTTGTATTTTAACAAAATATGTCAGAAAAATATCGCTAATTTTACTGTATGAAAGGAAAATCACTGTTTGTTTTGTTGTTTCTTACTTTAATTTCAGCATGTTCTATGAGCAAGGAGAAAAAGAATTTGAACGCAGTTTCCTATTTGGCTTTAGGTGATTCATATACCATTGGTGAAAGTGTTGATGAAAATTTGAGATGGCCCAATCAGTTAGTCACCTGGTTAAGGAAAGAAGGAATAGCAATCAATGACGCTGAAATCATCGCGAAAACGGGATGGAGGGCTGATCAAACACTGGCGGCTGCGCAAGAAAAAATAAGCTCAGAAAAGTTTGACTTAATTTCAATTTTGGTAGGAGTGAATAATCAATACCAAAAGAAATCTATGGTTGAATTTGAAACCGACTTCAGGAAATTGATTGATTTTTCTATCCTGCATGCTAAAAAAGGAAAATCTTCTATTTTCGTGCTGAGTATCCCTGATTATGGGGTAACGCCATTCGCTGGTAAAAAAGGTCCTAGTATTTCTAAGGATTTAGAGAAATGGAATGCCAAAATTAAAGAGCTTTGTCTTGAATTAAATATTGAGTACCACGACATAACTCCTATTAGCCAATTGGCAAAAAATCAACCGAATCTAATTGCTCAAGATGGATTGCATCCAAGTGGAAAAATGTATACAGAGTGGGTGGATTTAATTGTCAAGTCGGTTCGTAAGCAACTTAGTGTTGAGTAGATTTCCATACCTTGCAGGTCTTATCATCTGAATAACTTGCAAAACCTTCAGTGAACTCGACTAAACCATTGACAGAATGGGTGTGTCCTTCTCCTGGTTTTACTATTTTTTGTGCAAAAGATAAATCTTTTGAATTCCAAATTTTTATGCTTTTGTCCCTACTAGCTGTGATAATTTGATGCTGATTCACCAAAATATCATAAACTGAACTTAGGTGAATAGGAATAGAATTTAACAAAATCTCATTCTGCCAATCCCATACGTTGAGGTGACCATCTTTGCCTACAGATAGAATACTTTTTTCGTCGTGTGAAAATTTAGCTGCATTACTTCCCATCGAATGACCTTTCAATTGAATGATTTCATTGAAGGTATTGGTTTCAAGCACTCTAATTTCCCCATTTTGTGCAGGTAAAATTAAAAGCGATTCATTGGCGTTTAAGCTGATTTTGCGAATCTTTCCACAATTTAACGGGAAAGTAGCTTCTAAAGTTAGAGTTTGATTGTCCCAAACTGATAATAAACCACTTGCATCCGTTGTAAGTATCAGGTTTTTATTTTTTAAAAAACAGATAGAAAACACACCAGTAGAGTGCTGTTTAAAATATTTGATTTCTTTATTATGGACGATATCAATTACGTGGATGTCACCACTAGCCAATCCTATCCAAAGATGGTTATTGGCAAAAGACAGAGAATAAGGTGCTGTATCGCATTTAACAACGAGTTTGGATTGTTCACCCGAAACGATGTCCCAACCAGCTACATAACGATCGCCAGAAGCTGTAAACAAAGTATTCTCCCACAAAGCAGCGGAATAAATGGGTCCCGAATTACCTGAAAGTGATTTTTCGAGAGAAAAGCTCATTAATTTTCTATTTCCTCTTCTAGTTCGTCTTCAGGATCATTTACTTGCTTTAATCGATCTTTATAGTCGGCAGGTAAATTTTCAAAAAATGTATCTCCTCTTAAGCCCAAGCGAAGACATTCCAAAGGAATCATTTCATTGGGTGCGATATTTCCAAGATTGACATTGGCACCAAATAATTTGATAAACCAAACTTGCTGGTTTTTAATTGGCGCTTCCCAAAGAATATCGTTTGGATTAATTTTGGCGATGATTTTATTGATTAGAAAAGTATGAGCAGTTCCATTTGGTCGGAAAACACCCACATTACCAGCCTCTCGACCTTCGGCAATTACTTTCCAAGATCCTGCTTCAAGCTCAGTACTCATCATTTTAATCCACTTTGAAGGAGAAATAATGATTCCTGAATCCTTCGAACCAACTTCGGAAAGCACAGTTCTGTTTTTTGCCATTTTAGCGATCAGTTCACACTTTTCATCGTGATTGATAATGATAGAACCATCGGATATTTCAGCAAGATCCAGATCAAATTTATCCAAAACACGCAAATAGTCATCAAACATTTTTCGTGCGTAGAAAATCTCAAATAAAGTACCACCAAAATAGGGGCGGATGCCAGCTTCTTTATATAATTTAATTTTTTCAACCAAATTAGGAGATACCATTGCCGTACCAAAACCGAATTTTACAACATCGGTCAGATGACCAGAGCCTTCAATAAAGTTTTCTACTTCTCTGAGGCTTAAACCTTTGTCCATCATCATTGTAATTCCCTCTTGGCGAGGCTTCACTTGACGTTCAGGAATGTAGGGTAATGAGAAATTTGTCATTTTTTAAATTAAATAAAGGGCGCAAACTCTGAAGTTGACTTTAATTCTGGGTTCAAAGTGAAAAGTTCTTTCGCAAGTTCAGCGTCCATTTCATACAAGTTGCGAAAATAAGATAATGCGTCGGTTTTTCGACCTAAATACCAATAAACATTTACCATCCACAATCCATGAATTCTATTTTCACCAAAATTTTCAGGAAAATCCTTTAAATAGCTGAGGGCATCTACAGGATGTAGATTCAACCACATTTCCAATAAATTTGTTAGACATTCTTCATCAGTTGGCTCAAGTTCTAGCGCTTTAACATAGTTTTCGAGCGCCAAGTCCATTTCATCCATTTTCTCATAAGCACCGGCTAAAACATGATAATAACTTGAGTTTTCGCCGTCCAATTCAATAGCTTTCAATATAAATGGAAGTGCCTCAAAGGTTTTGCCTTCAAGATCGTGAACGATTCCCATACCTAACCAGGCGTCGGGTAGGAGAGGAGCCATGTCTATAGATTGCTGATAGTACAACCGTGCAAGCGGTAATTCATCCAATTGCTCGTAGGCTTCACCAATATAGCACAAAGCCACAGGGTCGTCACCATCGATTTCTATACATTTTTGAAATTGTTCAATTGCAGAAAGATATTTTTCGGCTGATAAATAGGCATTTCCTAAGTTAAAATAGGCAGCGCCAAATTCTTCGTTTATGAGAATACAATAATCGTAAGCCCAAATGGCTTTGTCGAAATCTTCAATTTTAGAGTAAGCATTCCCCAAGTTGTACCAAGAGGTATAGGAATAAGGATTTTCGTCAATGAAGTCCGAATAACATTTGATGGCTTTGTCATAATCTCCCAATTGATCAAAACAATAGGCCAATTCATAAATAGCACCCTCGTTTAAAGGATTGTGTTTGATGGCTTGACGAAGAATTTCTATTGCTTTTTTGTAATCATTGCTGTTTTCATACTCCATGGCCAAATCCAGATAAATTTCATCTTTATCTTCAGGATTCGCCAATTTTAAAGCAGAAGAAAAATAGCCAATGGCTCTTTTGGAATCTTTTAATTGTGAAAATATAGCTGCTTTTGTAAGTAAAAACTCACAATCATTTTCTGTTTGACGTTCAATGGTAGCTAGAATATTTAATGCTTCTTTCAGTTTACCCATGGCGGATAAAGACTGCGCAAGGCGCAAATGAAACAAAGGTTCAAAAGAGAACATTGTCAAAGCGTATTCAGCACATTTGTGTGCCTTAACGTATTGACCGCTAATCAAATAATGATCGATCACGGCCTCTATACGATCGGCATCCAAATATCCAATATTGCCGCCTTTGAGGTATTTTTCGAAGCTTTCTAGATCACCAGAAAGCTCACCCTCATAGTATTCATCTTCGTTATCAAACATATCGTAAGTCTTTCACGTTAAATTACACCATTTTTAAACTACAAATAATTAGTTCACAAAGATGTTATTAACAACACTTTGAACAATAGCAAAAAACATACCCCTTCCAAAATGAAAGGGGTATGCACGACTTTTTGTCAGTTATTCTTTATTTTCCAGAACGCTTACGCTCGTTTTCTTTCAATAAAATTTTACGAATTCTAAGGTTTTGAGGAGTTACTTCAACATACTCATCACCTTGAATATATTCTAAACATTCTTCTAAGGAGAATAATTTTGGTGGAGCTAAACGAACTTTATCATCAGCACCCGAAGAACGCATGTTTGACATTTTTTTCATTTTCGTTACATTCACAACCAAATCACCTGCTCTTGAGTTCTCACCAATTACCTGACCTTCATAAATTTGCTCATTTGGTCCGATAAAGAATTTACCTCTTTCTTGCAAGTTATTCAATGAGAAAGGAATTGATTGTCCTTGCTCCATAGAAATCATAGATCCATTTTGACGTCCTGGAATTTCACCTTTGTACGGTTGGTACTCCAAAAATCGATGCGTCATGATCGCTTCACCTGCTGTTTGCGTCAACATATAGTTACGTAAACCGATGATACCACGAGAAGGAATCAAGAATTGAATAATCATACGGGCACCTTTAGGCTCCATATTGGTCATTTCACCTCTTCTACGAGTAACGGCTTCAACAGCAGTACCCGAATGTTCTTCTGGTAAATCGATTGTTAATTCTTCAATAGGCTCACATTTAACACCATCAATTTCCTTGATAATAACTTGTGGTTGACCTACTTGTAATTCATAACCTTCACGACGCATTGTTTCAATCAAAACTGAAAGGTGTAAAACTCCACGTCCAGAAACCAACCATTTGTCGGCTTTGTCTGTTTTGCCTACACGCATTGCTAAGTTTTTCTCTAACTCTTTTTCCAAACGTTCAGAAATGTGACGAGAAGTCACTTTTGAACCTTCTTTTCCGAAGAATGGACTGTCATTAATAGAGAAAAGCATGTTCATCGTTGGCTCATCAATAGAAATTGAAGCCAATGCCTCAGGATTCTCAGCGTCGCATATAACGTCACCAATTTCAAATCCTTCAATTCCAGTAATTGCACAGATATCACCTGCTTGAACTTCAGCAACTTTCAAACGTTCAATTCCTTCAAAAGTGAACAATTCTTTGATACGGTGCTTTTCCATGTCTCCGTTTCGTTTTGCAACTAAAACCGGCATGTTTTCTTTCAAAATACCTCTGTTCAAACGGCCAATAGCAATTCGTCCAACGTATGTTGAGAAATCCAAAGAAGTAATTAATAATTGCGTATTTCCTTCATCGATTGGTCGAGGTGGAAAATAATCAAGAATTTTATCCAAAAGTGGAGCGATAGAATCTGTTGGTTGTTTCCAATCTTCAGCCATCCAACCATTTTTTGCAGAACCATAGATCGTAACGAAATTCAATTGCTCTTCGTTTGCATCCAATTCAAACATTAAATCAAATACTTTTTCATGTACTTCTTCTGGAGTACAATTGTCCTTATCAACTTTATTGATTACTAACAAAGGTCTAAGTCCTAAAGCAAGTGCTTTACCAAGTACAAAACGAGTTTGTGGCATCGGGCCTTCAAAGGCATCCACCAACAAACAAACACCATCAGCCATGTTTAATACACGTTCTACCTCACCACCGAAATCGGCGTGACCAGGAGTATCAATAATGTTAATTTTAGTGTCTTTATAAATAACCGATACGTTTTTAGAAACGATAGTGATTCCTCTTTCTCGTTCTAAATCGTTATTGTCCATGAATAATTCTCCACTAGGACGTTCTCTATCACTGGTATTGTTCCCTGCTTCGATCATTCTATCAACCAAGGTCGTTTTACCGTGGTCAACGTGAGCAATAATGGCGATGTTTCTAATTTCCATTTTTTACGTTTGCTTAAAAATTGCGATTTCCTTTTCTTACGAAGCTTCCTTTTGAACCTCCATTGCTGCGATCTGACCCACTTTTGAATGAATCACGTTCTGGACGACTACTACGGTCGGAAGTTCCGCGATCAGAACCTCCTCTTGGAGAGCTTCCTCGGTCAGAACCACCACCACGTGGCTTGAATCCGCTTCCACCGCCTGAGCGATTTCCACCTCCATAGCCACCACCGCTTGAACGACGATCGCCACCACCATAACCACCGCCACCAGAGCGACGATCACCTCCACCACCTGAGCGACGTTCACCACCACCTGTTGATTTCTCTTTGGTTATTTCTATAGAAATTGTATTTCCTTCATAGTCAGCTCCATTGGCTTTTTCGATAATGACATTTGAATCTTCATTATCTGCTTCAAAGAAGGAGAAAGAAGGTAAAATTTCAATTCGACCAATTTTGCTACTATTCAAATTCGTTGTATCGCATATGATACGTAATAAACCGCCAGGGTTTAATCCGTCACGACGGCCTATGTTAACGAAGAAACGTGTTTTGTTTTTATCTTCTTCACGACGTTCTCCTCTTCTTTCACGACCACCACCAAATTCTTGATCACGACCTGTTTCCTTACGGGAAGTATCAGCGTTCAAGTCTCCAGCACGTTTGTAATAATCAAAGAAACGGTTGAATTCAGCTGAAACAAATTTTTGAATCATCTCTTCTTTACTCATGTCTGCGAAAGATTCATAGATAGTTGGTAAGAATGATTCGATTTCTTTCGTGTTAACTTCCGTATCGTGAACTTTTTGCATCAAAGATTTCAACTGAATAGCACAAATTTCTTCGGCATTTGGAATTGAACCTTTTGTAAAAGTCACACGCATTTGTTTCTCAATCGATCTAATCTTACCGTTTTCACGTGTATTGATTAAAACTAAAGATTCACCTTTTTTACCAGCACGAGCCGTACGTCCACTTCTGTGGGTATAGTTTTCGATATCATCTGGTAAATTGTAATTGATGACGTGAGTAATATTATCGATATCCAAACCACGCGCAGCAACATCTGTTGCAACTAAAATTTGTAAATCTTTCTTTCTGAAACGATCCATTACACGGTCGCGCTGCTGTTGTGATAAATCACCGTGCAACGGCTCAGCATTGTATCCGTCTTTGCTTAATTTCTCAGCAACAGTTGCCGTTTCATTTCTTGTTCTACAAAAAATTAATCCATAAATTTCAGGATTGAAATCCAATAGACGTTTAACGGCTTCATAACGATCACGCTCTTTTAAAGCATAATAAATGTGGTCGATATTCTCGTTACTTTGATTTTTGTGACCAATAGAAACTTCTAAAGGATCTGTTTGATAGTTTTTAGAAATTCTTAAAACTTCAGCGGGCATAGTTGCTGAAAACAACCATACATTTTTGGTAGATGGTGTTTGTTCCAATATCATATCGATATCTTCTTTGAACCCCATGTTAAGCATCTCATCTGCTTCATCCAATACTACATATTCGATGGTGTGCAAATTAACTGCTTTACGTTTTACTAAATCAACCAAACGACCGGGAGTAGCAACAATAATGTGCGCTCCGCGTTTGATGTCCGACATTTGTTTGCGGATATCCGTCCCACCATACACGGCAACAATGCTGTGTTTTGAGTGTTTTGAAAAAGTTAGTAAATCTTTAGATATTTGTAAACACAACTCTCTTGTTGGACAGATAATCAAACCTTGTGTTTGATTTACTTTAGTGTCAATGTTGTGAATTAAAGGCAGTCCGAATGCGGCTGTTTTCCCTGTTCCTGTTTGGGCAAGACCAACAAAATCGCTATGTTCACCCAGTAGGTAAGGGATAGCTTTTTCTTGGATTGGAGTAGGTGTCGAGAAACCCATTTCTTCTATCGACATCAACACCTCCTCTTTGAGCCCGAGCTCTTGAAATGTCATTAAATGATTTTAAAATTGGGTGCAAAGATACGGCATTGTTTAAGTTATACCAAACTTATTTTTTAGCCTCCGTTTTTATCAATTAATCTATTGAAAAATAATTGTTTAACTTTTTGTTGCTCTGATTTTTGAATAGATTTCAATTCAACAGACGAAAGAGTTATAGGCTTTACTATTCGTTCTCTAGAGATAATATCATGATTTTTCCAAATGTGCTAATGCTTGACTTAAAGAAATGGCAGTTCATAGTAGTAATCTGTATTTGTCATCAGGTATTTCATTAAATGTTTAATACTTACATAATTATGTGTAATTTACTTTTTCAATTTAACTAATCAATACTTTTACTTAAAATATAGA